>NZ_JBVVAJ010000011.1:0-160233 GCF_055792805.1 Microvirga sp. HS2 | reverse complement strand
GATCCGCAACCTGCTCGACGGGCAGCCGCCGGTGCGCGATGCGGGCGGTGATCCGGTGACCCCGGCGCGCGGCTCCGCCGTGCCCTCCACCCGACCAGGCCGACCCAGAGAAAACGACGGGGGACTTGTCCCACGTCCGCAGAACTGAACGCTTGAGCCCCAAGGCGCATGTGGTTGAGCCACATGCGCTTTCGTTCAACTGGTCCTGCGGTCAGATGCTGTTGCGCAGGTTATCGATCTTGCTAGCGGGAACAACCCCCTTGCAGATCGTACCGCCGCCCACCATTTCACCCTTGCCTTAGGGTCCGGGCCCCTCTGGCGAGCGGGTCGCCGCTCGCGATGTCGGACACCTTCTCTTGCCCTTGCGCCCACGAGCGCGACTGCAACTGGAGGATCCGACGATGGATTCTGCTCTCCTTTCGGTAACGCATCCCGACATCCTACCTGTCGAGGGCCATGCACGCCTTTGCGACCGGATTTCCCCTCCACCTGAACAGTTCGGCCACAACGTCGTTCCGGCTCCCTGCGGAGCGGGAGAGGAAGCGCTCGACCCGAGCGCGCCGTGATCAAAACCGCGGAATGAAAATTTTTCGAGATCCGCTCCGGATGAAGACGCGGACCAGCATCGTATACCTCACATGAACGACGCCAAGCACACGGATGTCATCGGACTGCTGGAGCCCTTGCGGCGCTACGCCCGTTCCCTTGTGCGGGACGAGACGCAGGCGGAGGACCTGGTGCAGGATACCCTTGTCCGCGCCTATGAGCGGCGGGGCTCCTTCCGCTCCGGTGGCAATCTGCGCGGCTGGCTGCTCTCGATCCTGCACAACACCTTCATCGACACCCGGCGCCGTCGCGTTGCCGAATTTCGCCGTTTGGAGCAGGCGGCCACCCTCGCCGATACGGCGGCTCCACCCGAACAGGAAAGCCGCGTGCGGCTTCAGCAGGTCCAGGCCGCATTCATGAGCCTGCCGGATGAGCAGCGTGCCGCCCTGCATCTCGTGGCCATCGAGGGCCTGTCCTACCAGGACGCTGCGAATGCCCTGAAAATCCCTGTCGGAACCCTCATGTCCCGCCTGGGTCGCGCCCGCGCGACGCTACGGGGATTCGAGGCGGGAACCGGTCTTTCGCAGGCGCCCGGCTCCAAGCGGCCGAGCCTGCGCATCGTAGGAGGATCCAATGTCTGACGCTATCACCGAAGCGGACCTTCTCGCCTATGTGGATGACCAGCTCGACCCTGCCAGGCGGATCGAGGTCGAGGAGCACCTTGCCCGCGATCCGGAAGCCGCCGCGCGGGTCATGGCCGACTTGAAGGCTCGTGACGCTCTCCGGCTGCTCCATGCGGCTCCCCTGCCCCGCCCTGCGGAATCGATGTTTGCATCGGCGATCCGGCTCGAGCGCGCTCTCGCGTGGCATACATTCGGGCTGAAGCTCCGCCGGGTGGCCGCCGTCGCGGCGCTCATCGGCTTCGGCTGGTTCGCCCACGGGCAAGTCGGTCTTGGAATCTCCGACAGTGAGGCCTCGCCTAAGCCACCCGCCTTCGTGGAAGACGCTCTGCACTCCCACGAAACGGGTCTTCTGCGCGCCCGGATGACCTCGCAGACCGGTGTCGGAGCCTACGATCCCGCCGAGATTCTGACCGAGACAGGGATCCAGCTTCCGTCGCTGCCCAAGGATTGGCACGTCCGCGACGCGCAGGTCTTCCCGTCCAGATATGGCCACAGCATCGAGATCGCCATCGATGCGGGCGATCTCGGCCGAGTGTCCCTCTTCGCCGCGCAGACCTCGGCCTTCAACGTGATCGCCCCCACGCTCGCCCGCTTCGACACGGCAAAGGCCGTGTACTGGCAGACCGGCCAGCTCGCCTATGCGCTGACCGGAACCGGCAGCGACAAAGCCCTTGAACGGGCGGCCCTCCGGCTGTCCCGCAAGCTTCACTAAACCTCGGAGATACTCATGAACACACCTTATGCTTGGCAGACCGCCACGGCCCGCACCAGCGGCGCCCTCTTCGACGAGGGCCTGCGCCAGCATATGCTGCGGGTCTACAACTACATGGGCATCGGTCTCGTGGTGACAGGGCTCGTGGCCTTCTTCGTCGCCTCGACCCCGGCCCTCTACGTGCCGATCTTCAAGACTCCGCTCAAATGGGTCGTGATGCTGGCGCCCCTGGCCTTCATCTTCTTCTTCTCGTTCCGCATGGACCGCATGTCGGCGGCCTCCGCACGCACGGCCTTCTTCGCCTTCTCGGCAGTCATGGGCCTGTCGCTGGCGTCGGTGTTTCTCGTCTTTACCGGCGCGAGCATCGCCCGCACCTTCTTCATCACGGCGACCATGTTCGGCGCCACGAGCCTCTACGGCTACACCACCAAGCGTGATCTCTCTAAGTTCGGCTCGTTCCTGGTCATGGGCCTGATCGGCGTCATCATCGCCTCCCTGGTCAACATCTTCCTCGCGTCGAGCGCGCTTCAGTTCGCGATCTCGATCATCGGCGTGCTCGTGTTCACAGGCCTGACCGCCTACGACACACAGACGATCAAGGAGCAATACGCCGAGGGCTTCGGCCATGAGGCGAACGGTAAGATGGCCGTATTCGGCGCCCTCTCCCTCTACCTGAACTTCGTCAACCTGTTCCAGCTGCTGCTGAGTCTCACCGGGCAGCGGGAAGAGTAAGCACCGTCCATTGCCAGAAAGGATCGATTTTCATGGATCATCAGGACCGTCAGGCCATTGAGCAGCTCTTCGGCAAGATTGCCCAGGTCGAGCACCAGTCCACGCCCCCGGACGCGCAGGCGGCGGAGTTCATCCGCTCCCGGATCGGCCAGCAGCCGAACGCGCCGTACTACATGGCCCAGACCATCGTGGTGCAGGAGCAGGCCCTAAGCGCCGCCCAAGGCCGGATCCAGCAACTCGAGCAGGAGCTCGCCAGTCGCCCGGCCGGCGGTGGTGGGTTCCTGTCGGGCCTGTTCGGCGGTGGACAGCCGCGCCCGCAGCCGCATCAGCCTTATCAGCCGCAGCCCGTGCAGGGCATGGCGCCTCACATGGCTCCTGGTCACATGGCCCCTGGCATGATGGGTGGCATGGCGCAACAGCGTGGAGGCGGCGGCTTCCTGGCCGGCGCAGCGCAGACTGCCATGGGCGTTGCCGGCGGCGTGCTGCTCGGCAACATGATCGCCAACGCCTTCTCAGGTGGCGGCGAGGCCAATGCGGCCGATGCGGGCCAGGCCGAGCCGCAGCAGGCGGCAGCCGAAGGCTTCGACGACGGCGGGGATTTCGGCTTCGACGAGGAGATCTGACCCGAAGCGGGCGTCGCGCCGAGAAGATTTTGGGCCTGCGCCCACTCCCCAGAAACTGCCATTCTGCCGGTGCGAGACGCCGGCAGAATTGTCTGAACACCGCTTCATTCCAGACCATAGACAGAACCATGCCCGACCCTTCGAGTCGTCTCCCCGCCGTCGTCGCACCGAACGACGGCGGGGTGTCCCGACAACGGTTCTCCGAGGTCCTGAGGGATCTCGCCGGCCGGCCCAGCCCGACCATCAGCATCGGCGACGTGCTCGATGCGTTCGGCGACCGGGCTTTCGGCGCCCTGATGCTTCTGTTCGCCGCTCCCAACGTGCTGCCGCTTCCGCCCGGCATGTCGGCGGTGCTGGGAGCCCCTCTCCTCTTCGTCACGAGCCAGCTGATGCTCGGGCGCCCGACCTTGTGGATGCCCCGTTTCATCTGTGAGCGTTCGATCTCCCGCGACTTCTTCGTCCTGCTGACGACAAAGCTCAGCCCTGCCCTGAACCGGTCGGAACGCTTCCTGCGACCGCGTCTCACCGTGTTGCTTCACTCGGCTCCGGAGCGCATCGTGGGGGCCGCCTGCCTTCTGCTCGCGATCATCCTCTTCCTGCCCATCCCATTCGGCAACATGCCTCCGGCTTTCGCCATCACGGCCTTCGCGCTCGGCAACCTGGAGCGGGACGGCCTGGCCACGCTCGTGGGCTGGCTCGCAGCGCTCGGCAGCCTCCTGATCCTGGCGGCGATCTCCTCGGCCATCATCGTCGGCATCAACGCGTTTCTCGCGCAGCTTTGGAGCATCCTGGGATGAGGAAACCCGCTGGCCTCATGACTGCATCGGTTCTCAAGCCGTCTGCGTTGTCGGTCCGCTGGACCGCCGCAATGGACAGAGCCGCCTAGAACTGCCCGCGACTCGCCCGCGGAACCAATCTCATCCTGCTCACAGGACCGAAAGGAACATTCAATGGACCTTGCCTGGATCTCCGATCCGGCCGCGCTGGTGGCGCTGGCAACCCTCGTCGTGATGGAGGTGGTGCTCGGCATCGACAACCTGATCTTCATCTCGATCCTCACCAACAAGCTGCCGGAGCACCAGCGCTCGAAGGCGCGCCGCATCGGCATTGGTCTGGCGTTGATCCTGCGCCTGGGCCTCCTCGGCACCATCGCGATCATCGTCACCCTGACCGAACCGATCTTCACGCTGTTCGGGCATGCCTTCTCCTGGCGCGACCTGATCCTGATCGGCGGCGGTCTCTTCCTCGTCTGGAAGGCGACGAAGGAGATCCATCACAACGTGGACCCCACGCCGTCCGATGACGTGTTCGACACGGCCAAGGCGACCATGACGTTCGGCGCAGCGATCACCCAGATCCTGCTGCTCGATTTGGTCTTCTCCCTCGACAGCATCATCACGGCGGTGGGCATGACGGACCACGTGGCCATCATGGTGATCGCGGTGATCGTCGCAGTGGCGGCGATGCTGCTCGCCGCCAATCCGCTCGCCCGATTCATCAACGACAATCCTACGGTGGTGATGCTGGCGCTGGGGTTCCTGCTGATGATCGGCACGACGCTCATCGCAGAAGGCTTCGGTGCCCATGTGCCAAAAGGCTACATCTATGCCGCGATGGCGTTCTCCGCTCTAATCGAGGGCCTGAACATGCTCTCGCGGCGGGCCGCCCGGCGCAAGGCGGCCGGATCTTCCGTTAAGCCGCAGCCTTAAAAGCGCGCGGAGGGATGCCACGCGCCATCCCTCCGTCTCACCGTCATCTCAAAGAAAAGGAGCCCCGAATGGCCGTTCTGAAGTCTCTCGCCGCAGCTTCCGTCCTTGCCGGAACGCTCGTCATGTCCAACGGCGCCGTCATGGCTCAGAGCAGCGCCTATCGCAGTACCGAGGTGACAGCGGGCCGGCAGCATCGCCTCGGGGTCTATGGCAATGTGCAGAAGGACTGCACTTCCGGATCGCTGCCGACGATTCGCGTGGTGACGCCACCGAAACATGGGGAGCTGAACGTGCGCAGCGGAAAGCTCAAAGCCGGACGAATCTCCCGCTGCCCCAAGCTCGAGGCAACGGCGCAGGGCATCTTTTACAAGGCCGGCCCGGGCTACAAGGGAGCCGACGAAGTGGGCTACGAGGTCAGGTCCGCCAGCGGCAAGGTGGAGAGGCACATCGTCCGGATCACGGTAAAGGATGCGACATCCAGCGACACCAAGACGACGCCGGTTTCCGAGACGGAGCTGTGAAGGCGAAGCAGATGCGCCGTATCGGGAGCCGCTGACCAGGCGCCAGCGGCTTTGCCGATTTCCCATTCGATGCGGGCTCTTTCAGAGCACCGCGATCGAGGAGTTCAGAAGGTCGGTGACAAGCATGTGGCCCGGTGCGTGCGTGATGCAGAACTCGGGACGGACATTGGCGATCACCGATTGAGGCGTGACGCCGCAGGCCCAGAAGACCGGGATCTCGCCTTCGCGGATCTCGACAGCATCGCCGTAATCGGGGTTGCCGATATCGGCAATCCCGATCAGCGAAGGATCACCCAGATGAACCGGAGCGCCGTGAACCGAGGGGAAGCGGGACGTCACCTGCACGGCGCGGATCGCATCGGCCGCCTTCAGCGGGCGCATGGAGACCACGAGGGGCCCTGAGAAGGGTCCCGTCGCCACGGTCGGCACGTTCGTCCGGTACATGGGCACGTTGCAGCCCTGTTCGATGTGGCGCACCGGCAGGCCGTCCGCCAGCATGGCCTCCTCGAAGGAGAACGAGCAGCCGATCAGGAAGGCGACGAGCTTGTCGTTCCAGAGGTCCCGAATTTCCGTAGGCTCGCCGACGAGCTCGCCGTTCCGCCACACCCGGTATCGCGGCACATCGGTCCGGATGTCGATATCCCGGCCCAGATCCGGCAGGAAGGGATCGCCCGTTTCGGACACGGCGATCAGCGGGCACGGCTTGGGGTTGCGCTGGCAGAAGCGGAGGAAGTCATGAGCGAGATCCTCGGGCAGAATGGCGAGGTTCGCCTGAACATGCCCCGGAGCCAGATTCGCAGTCGGCCCGGTCAGGATGCCGGCTCGGGCATCCAGGCGGGCTTTGTAGGCGGCATCGTTGGAGATCGTTCCAGACATCATCGATCCTTCTGCCAGAGTATCAGTTAGGCCCGCGACTGCGCGCGCAGGGCTTCGACGGCCATGCCGATGGCGAGGATCCTGCGGTCGGCGCCAGCGGGTCCTGCGATCATCAGACCGACCGGAGCTTCGCCGGGCGCATGACATGGGACCGACAGGGCGGCTCCATCGAGGAAGTTGATCATCGTCGGATTGCGCAGGATCAGCCCGTTCGTCGCATAATAGACATCGTCATTCGCGGCGAGCTCCGCAATGGCGGGAGCGACGACAGGGACCGTCGGGAGCAGCAGCGCGTCGTAGCCCTGGATGCGGGCCTCGACATTTGCTCGCCAGGCCTTGCGGGCTTCGAGCAGGTCGAGGTAGTCGGCGGCGGATATGTCCTTGCCCCTGCGGATCCGCGAAACCACACGCGGATCGTAGCGATCGGCCGCCCGCTCGATCAGGTCCCGGTGCCAGGCCCAGGACTCGGCCGCCGTAAAGCCGCCCTTGGCGTTGATCGCCGCGAGTTCGGTGAATTCAGGGACGGCGATCTCATCGATCCGCGCACCGGACGCCGAAAGGCTTGCGAGTGCCTGTTCGAACGCGCGCGCGACATCCTTGTCCATCCCCTCCAGCACCAGGGTCGTCGGCACGGCGAACCGGAGCTTGCCGAGATCGGCCGGACGCGGCAGCGGCTCTTCGTCTGCGGCCATGATGGCGTCGAGAACGGCGCAGCACGCGACGGAAGGCGCGATAGCTCCGATGGAATCGAGGCTGAACGAGAGCGGCAGAACGCCTGTCATGGGCACACGCTCAGCCGTCGGCTTGAACCCGACGAGGCCACAGAGCGCCGCGGGAATGCGAACTGATCCGCCGGTATCCGACCCGATTCCCGCAACGGCCATTCCATCGGTCACGGAGACCGCGGCGCCGGACGACGAGCCGCCGGGAATGCGCCCGGTCTTGCGATCCCAGGGGTTGCGCGGCACGTCATAGTGCGGGTTGAGGCCGAGGCCCGAATAGGCGAACTCGGTCATGTTCGTGCGGCCCACGATCACGGCGCCCGCAGCGCGCAGGCGCTTGACGACGACCGCATCCTCCGCGGCCGTCGGCTCACCGGCGCGCGCGACGGAGCCTGCCATGGTGACTTCGCCCGCGACGTCGAACAGGTCCTTGATCGAAACGGTGAGGCCGTCGATGGGCGAGCGGACCAGCCCGGCCTTGCGCAGGATGTCAGACGCCTGGGCTGCGGCGCGAGCCGCCTCCGGATAGAGCTTCGTGAAGACGCGCGCGCCCTCCCCGGCCGGATCGGTTGCGCGGGCCAGCGCCTCCTCCGTCAGGGCCAATGACGTGGTGCGGCCCTCTGCGAGCGCCTGCTGCTGTTCGTTCACTGTCGAAGTCATGTTTCATCAACCATCGTGCGGAGCTGCATCGGATCCCGGATCAAGCGACTTCCGGCAGAACCTCGATATCATAGCTATGGCTCAAGGTGCGACCACGGCGCGGGTCGAAAAGCTCCATGGTGAAGGACGGCGCCGGGCGGATGCCCCCCTTCGCTCCCATCGTACCGCAGATCATGGCGACTCCTTCGGGGAGCGCATTTCCGCCTGTAAAGCCCGAGATCAGCTCCAGCGGCGGTCGGAGCGACGCGAGCGTGCCTTCCTGGTAGAGCACGCGCTCGCCATTCTCCTGGATATACGACCGGATAATGAGTTCGTCCCAGTATTCGGCCACATCGGAGTAAAGCCACGCCTCGGCGGCAACCGGCTTCGCGCAGACCTGCTTGGACAGGGCGACGCTGTGCGTCTCGAGCTTACGGTCCGTATGATCGGAGGCGATGCTGACGTAAAGCTCGCCGCCTGCCTCGAAAACCAAGGTTTCCACCTCGCCGGACGTCTCGCCGCCCACGACCTGAATGTGCGACGCCTGGGTCAGCTGGTTCTCCGCGACACGATAGTAAAGCGGCACCGAGCTCGGACGCGGCACGCCGATGGCGAACAGCTCCTCGATGTGATGCTCGATGGCATGCTGGTCACGCCCGGCCCAGCCCGCGACGACGAGGGACGAAATCTCGACGTCGACCGCGCGGGAGCCCGACTGGCTTTCAGCTTTGAAGGAAAGTTTCATGGTCAATCCATAAGAGTTGAAAAACGGAGATTGAGAGCAAGCGCTCAGCTGAAGACGGTCGGGAGCCAGAGCGCCAGGCCCGGGAAGAACGACAGCAGAGCGAGCAGAATGAACATCGCCAGCACGAAGGGCAGCGCTCCCGTGATCACGGCGCCCATGGAGCCGCTCTTGCGCAGACTCTGCACGACGAAGAGATTGAGCCCCACAGGAGGCGTGATCAGAGCGGCCTCGACCAGAACGATGATGATGATGCCGAGCCAGATCGGGTCATAGCCGAGGGCGAACATGATCGGGGCCACGATCGGGATCGTCGTGATCATCATGGAGAGGGTCTCCATGAAGCAGCCGAGGATCAGGTAGAAGATGATGATGATCAGCAGCATCCAGCCTGGCGAAAGTCCCAGTCCCGTGATCGAACCGGTGATCGCGTCCGTGAGGCCCGTGGCCGACATGATGAAGTTCAGGAAGGCGGCGCCGATCACGATCAGCATGATCATCGCCGTCGACCGCATCGTCCCCTCGATGGACTCGCGCAGCATCGTCCAGGTTAACCGGCGAAACCACGCAGCGAGGATGAGAGCGCCGGACACGCCCAGAGCGGCCGCTTCCGTCGGCGTGGCGAGGCCGGCATAGATCGATCCCACGACGAGGAAGAAGATTCCAAGCGGCGGTGCAAGGTGTACTAGACTCTTGATCCGCTCGCCCCAGCTTGCGCGGATCTTGTGCCCACCCCAGGACGGCTTCGCGATGCAGCTGACAACGATCACCAGCATGAACAAGCCCGCCATCAGGAAGCCCGGGATGATACCCGCTAGATAGAGCTTGGGAACCGACGAATTGGTGAGAACCCCGTAGATCACGAGATTGATCGAAGGCGGAATCAGGATGCCGAGGGTGCCGCCCGCTGCGAGACTGCCGAGAAAGAGCGGCTCGTTGTAGCCATACCGTTTGATCTGCGGAATTGCGACCGTACCGACGGTCGCGGCGGTGGCGACGCTCGACCCCGATGTCGCCGAGAACAGGGTCGAGGCCCCGATATTCGCGTGCATCAGGCCGCCGGGCAGCCAAGACAGCCAAAGGCTCATGGCGCCGTACATGCGCTCGGCGAATCCGGCCCGCAGCAGAACCTCTCCCAGCAGGATGAAGAGAGGCACCGCCACCATGAGGAATTCGTTGTTCGTGCTCCACGCCAGCTCGCCGATTGCGCGGGTCAGGGGCAGCATGGAATAGAGCGGATCCAGGATCAGTCCGAGCACACCGAGGGCTGCGCCCACAGGAATGCTCAACCCGATCAGAACGAGCAGGAGGATGAGTGCAGTGGCAACCATAACGCTTTAACCCTTCACCATGCGCTCGCCTGCGGCGGCTTCTTCTTCGGCTTCTTCCTGGCTCGAGCGGACGCCCGCGATGGCCTTGAGATCGTCGATACGGCCCGTGACCAGTGCGACGGAGGCCCTGAGCAGCATCAGAGCCAGGACCATGCACATCCAGATCAAGCCGAGCAGCCAAAGCCCCTGCGGAATGTAAAGCGGCGTTGCCAGAGGCGTGTTGGCGGCGGAGTTCTGCATCCATGAGGTCGCGGCGACGTCATAGGCATAGAAGGTCATCACGGCCATGAAGACGCCGAGCGCCACGAGGGAGAGCCAATCCAGGACGGCCGATACACGAACGGGCAGATACTGATAGATCACGTCGACGCGAACGTTCGCGCGCTGGAGCGTTGCGAAGGCGAGCGCCCATGAGGTGCTGATCGCGAAGGCATAGCTCGACAATTCGTCGGCGCCACCGGTGCTGAAACCGAAAAATTTACGGACGATGACATCGAAGGAGATCAGCAGCACGCTGCCGATCGTCAATGCTCCGCCGAACCATACGGCCCAGCGAGACATATGCTCGGCTGCGCCGATCAGGCTGCCGAGGAAGGAAGGACGTGTGTTTGGTGCCATCAGAATACCCTTTTCGGCACGCTCATGCGCCGCATTGGATCGTAGGATCGCCGGCTAAACGAGAAAGGTGCGCCGGACCTGAAGTGGATCCGGCGCACCTCACTGCTTTACTTGGAGACTGTGACGTTCAGCTTCTTGCCGATCGTGTCGTTGAAGCTCTGCACGCAATCGGCCGAGCAGCGTGCGGCCCACTTCGGCAGAATGGAGTCCTGCAGCGCCTTCTTCAGAAGTGCACGGTCGGCATCGGTCGGCTGGACCAGTTTCATCTTGCCTTTGACGGGCAGAGTGCACGCGTCTGCGCCGGTATTGCAGTCGTAACCCTGCTGGGTCTGCTCCGCCGCGGCCTTCCAGATATCATCAACGAGGGTCTTGATGTTGGTCTGGATGAACTCCTGAACCTTCGGATCGAGCTTGTCCCAGGCCGCCTGGTTGACAGCGTGGATCTGCTGGTTCCAGTTGATCGGCAGTGCATAGAGATGTGTCGAGACTTCGTACCACTTTGCGGAATAGCCCGACAGCGAACCGGTGATGGCGCAATCGACGACCTTGTTCTGCAGCGCCGGCACCACTTCACCGAAAGCCATCGTCACGCTCGAACCGCCGAAGGCCTCCACGAACTCGGCCTGGGTGCGGCTGCTCGTGCGGACCTTCTTGCCCTTCAGGTCAGCGAGGCCGTTCACCTCCGCGTTGCAGAACAGAACCTGCGCCGGATAGGTGGAGATGCCCAGGAGCTTCACGCGCGAGCCTTCACCGTAGAACTTCGCGTAGACCGGCTCGAACGCCTCCGTGACCTCACGCGCGGTCTTCACGTCGGGCGCAAGGCCTGCGAGATCGATCGCCTCGTTGATCGGATTGTCGCTGGCGAAATAGGAAAGCGTCGCCGTGCCGAACTGGATGACGCCCTGCGACATCAGGCGGAGAATTTCGGGGCCCTTGAGACCCATTTCATTGAAGCCTTTGATCTCCGCCGTGACCTGACCGTTGGAGCGTTCGGGAATCGTCTTTGTCCAGAACGGCTTCTCGAAATCGTTGTAGGCTGTGAGATTGCTGAGACCTCCGACGATCCGGAGATGAGTCTTCGGCAGCTCCTGAGCCAGCGCCACGCCAGAGAGGCCAAGCAAGGCGGCGGTACCGACGGCATAAGCGATTCTTTTCATGATGTGTCATCCTCTGGTTCAGTATTGCTGCTGAGCGAAGACACATGCAGGTCGTCACGGAGCGTCTCTGCCGTTGAGGCTTCAAGAGACTTCAGGCGCTTACCGAGACAGTGGTGCTGCCATGGTGCGCTTCACGCTTCTATACCTAGCTGTCGTTCCTCAGCCCCGGCACATTGCATCTCAGGAACCTTCGGCTTGTCTATTCGTATGTTTTAATACGGGGTATAAACGCTACTTATACCCTCTTGGCGCCCGGCCTCCGGTTCGAACGGCGACCTCTTGCGCGAGCGTGGCGATCGACCTCATCGAGCGGCTTTCAAGGCCATCGATCCAGCTCGCGGTAAAACTCAGATCCGGAAGCGGATCACTTTCCACGTCTAGGATCTGAAGTTCGCCGGAAGCCAGCTCCCGGTCAAGGAACACCGGCGTGATCACAGCGGTTCCAATGCCGTCCAACGCCATGCGAACGATCATCGACACAGGGGCACTGCCGTACATCCTGGGCGTCTTCACCCCGGCGCGCATGAGCATATCGCGCACCATTTGATAAGGACTGCTGCTGGACGGATGAGTGATGATCGGCAATTCTGCGACACGTTCCAACGTAACTCGACCATCCCCTAGGCCCAGCGTCGGGCTGGCGACCCATGAGAGCGAATAGGTGCATAGCGGCAGGTTCTCGACGCGCTCCTCAAGGACCGGACCCATCAGGAATGCGATATCGATCTTTCGCGACATCAGGTGAGAGCGAAGCACATGCGTGCTGTCGACTTCGATCTCCAGAACAAGTGCCGGATAGGCGCCGTGCACCTCCTCGATAAACGTCGACAGCCAAGTCTGCACGATGGTTTCCGCGACGCCAATTCGGATCGTTCCGCTCATCACGTTCTGATCCTGAGCCGCTTTCAGCATGTCGCGGCGCGCCTGCATCATCCTTTCCGCGTGCGAAAGCATCTCCTGGCCCTTGGCCGTCAGCGTCACGCCGCGCGCATCGCGATCGAACAGGCGTACGCCGAGGGTAGCCTCCAGAGACGCGATCCGCTGCGAGACCGCAGGCTGTGTCGTCCCGAGCTTCTCGGAGGCCGCCCTGAGGCTGCCGAGGGCTGCCGCCCAAAAGAATGTTTCTATGTTTCGAAAATCGATCATCGGCTGTTCGTTTCGCGATCAATAGCATCTTATATCGCGCAAAGTTTCCTTGGAGTAATGGCGGAACAGAGACGCAGCCACCGTCGGTCGCAGGATCGCAAAGGCCAAATTGCTGACGGATGATCAGACGCTGGCCCGCGCCTGAAAACGCCACCGCCTGACTGCGATCAGAGATGCATTCCACCCGAAGCTCACTCCCAGAGCCAGCATCAGCGATACTGCGGTCCCGAGCCTCACCGCGCAGAGATGCAGCAGGGTGAGTGCGCCGATGAAACCAAGCATGCCCGGCACTCCATTGGCGACGACGGATGCTGCCGCGACGCCTCCCACGCGAGGGTGTAGGATCAGGGCCAGACTCATGAGCACGACGGGAGCCAGGGCTGCCGCCGCAGCGATCGAAGGTCCAAGCGTTCTTCCCGCGATGACCGTCACTCCCACCACGGTCATGACCAGCGCCGCCCGGAAAGGCATATCCCATGGGCGTTTCGCCTGAGAAACCGGCATGGCCGCCGCCGAGAATTTTCGCGCGATGGGTATGGCAAGAGCATAGACCCCCGCATTGAGGGCGAGTGCGCCGCCGAGAGACCACTGGACGCCGAGAACGAGCCAGATCGCAGTAGCCCAGACCGCAAGGGCCGTGCCGACGCTCGCGATCGCTCCCGATTTCTGTGCGGCGACGGCATACACGATCATGTAGATCACCGTCACCGCCGAGACGGACAGACCCGCCAGGGCGCTCGCCGCGATGAAATCCGAACCATGATCGAGCGCGAGGAACGCATAGGCCGGACCTGCCGAAATGGGCAATGTCGCAATCATGGCCCCCAGGAACGGGCCGCTTCGCTCCACGACGAGCGAGGCGACGACGACGATAGCCGCGCTGGTCAGCATCTTCATGACGAGCGGCATCCAGAACGAGGCGTCCAAAATCTGCGACCTTATTGCTCTGGAGCGGAAGCCTGCGCCGCTGAATCTCCGTGCCCCGGTGAGGCGATCAGGCTTTCTCCGTGCGGGATCAAAACTGACACGATCGCGCCAGCCGGAAGCACGTTTTCAGCGAACCGGGGCAGATCATGAACGCAATAGCAATCTCACCGAGCAGAAGTCAAAAGCCCATCTGCCCTGTTCCATGCGAGGAGGCCAGAAAGGTGTTTCCTCAGCTTCGTATCGCGCGGCTTCCGGCGGAAGCCGCGCAAAGAACCTGGGGACATTGCCTGAGGCGGCAACCCTCTATGTTGACCTCTCCACCACCACATGCACCATATGTTGTAGTCATGGGTCTCCGGACAACATTCCGGAGCTAAGAGGGAATCCGGTGAGCCGCGAGGCGAATCCGGGGCTGCCCCCGCAACTGTAAGCGACGAGCCACCTGCCATTTTACGTCACTGGTGAACCATCACCGGGAAGGCCGGCAGAAGGCGACGACCCGCGAGCCAGGAGACCTGCCCAAGGCTGTCGATCATGTCCTCGGGCGGGGTGCCCCGATGGATCGCTTTGTGCGCCGCATGCTCACGCGCGGGCGCCAAAACGCGTTCCTCGGCCCATGCCCCCAACATTTGGGGTTGCCGAATGTCCACCACACTCTCTCTTGCTCCCGCCGCCCCGGCGGGTTTCACCGTCGCTTCCGCGGAACCCGCAAACCGCCGCGAGACGGGACACCGGATCATCCGCCGCAACGGCAGCGTCACTCCCTTCGACGCCTCGAAGATCGGAGTGGCCCTGGCCAAGGCGTTCCTGAGCGTCGAGGGCTCGACGGCCGCCGGCTCGCGCCGAATCCACGAAATTGTCGCGGCCCTGACGTCGGAGGTGGTTTCGGCTCTGACCCGCCGGGCCGGTACCGGACGCACCTTCCATATCGAGGAGGTTCAAGATCAGGTCGAGCTCGCGCTGATGCGCGGTGGGCATCACAAGGTGGCGCGGGCCTATGTCCTCTATCGTGAGCAGCGCGCGGCCGAACGGAGCCAGATGGCGCCCGCCACCACCCCTGACGAGCCCGGCCTCCACATGATGCTGGCGGACGGCACGCGGACCCGCCTCGACATCGATCGGATCCGATCTCTCGTGGCGGAGGCCTGCGAGGGCCTCAAGGATGTATCGCCCGAGGCCGTCCTGGCGGAGACGCGCCGCAACCTCTATGACGGCATCACCGAAGCCGAGCTCGCCCTGGCGCCCGTCCTCGCGGCCCGCACGCTGATCGAGCGGGAACCGGACTATGCTTATGTCAGCGCCCGCCTCCTCTTGGACAGCCTGCGCCGAGAGGCGCTCGGCTCCGTCCATGGCGGACGACAGCAGGCAAGCCAGGCCGAGATGGCGGAACGCTATGCCGAGTACTTTCCCGCCTACGTCAAGAAGGGGATCGCGGCCGAATTGCTCGATCCGGAACTCGCACGCTTCGATCTGGGCCAGCTCGCTGCGGCGCTTAAGCCGGAGCGTGATCTCACCTTTCAATATCTCGGGCTCCAGACGCTCTACGACCGCTATTTCCTGCATGTCGCGGGAACCCGATTCGAGCTGCCGCAGGCGTTCTTCATGCGGGTCGCGATGGGCCTCGCTCTGCGCGAGATCGACCGGGAGGAGAAGGCGATCGCCTTCTACGATCTCCTGTCGTCGTTCGACTTCATGACCTCCACGCCAACTCTGTTCAATGCCGGAACAACACGGCAACAGCTCTCCTCCTGCTTCCTGACAACGGTGCCGGACGATCTCGACGGGATCTTCAAGGCCGTGAGGGACAATGCACTGCTAGCCAAGTATTCGGGCGGGCTCGGCAACGATTGGACGCCTGTCCGCGGGCTCAGCGCGCACATCAAGGGTACGAACGGCGAGAGCCAGGGCGTCGTGCCGTTCCTCAAGGTCGCGAATGACACCGCCATTGCTGTGAATCAGGGCGGCAAGCGCAAGGGAGCGGTCTGCGCCTATCTCGAGACGTGGCACATCGATATCGAGGAGTTCCTCGATCTGCGCAAGAACACGGGCGACGACCGCCGTCGCACACATGACATGAACACGGCCAACTGGATTCCGGACCTGTTCATGCAGCGCGTCGCCGAGGACGGGAACTGGACCCTCTTCTCCCCCGATGAGACGCCTGACCTCCACGATCTCTACGGACCGGCGTTCAAGCAGGCGTATGAGGCCTATGAGGCCAGGGCTGCGCAGGGCGGCATCAAGGTCTTCCGCCAGGTCCGAGCCGTCGATCTGTGGCGGCGCATGCTGACGATGCTGTTCGAGACCGGGCACCCGTGGATCACGTTCAAGGATCCCTGCAACATCCGCTCGCCGCAAGGCCATGTGGGAGTCGTTCACTCCTCCAATCTCTGCACGGAGATTACGCTCAACACCTCCCTCGACGAGGTTGCTGTCTGCAATCTCGGCTCCGTCAATCTCGCACGCCACGTCACCTCGCAGGGCATCGACCAAGAGCGCTTGGCCCGTACGGTCAGCACCGCCATGCGGATGCTCGACAACGTGATCGACATCAACTTCTACACGATCCCGGAAGCACGCCGCTCCAACCTGCGCCACCGCCCCGTCGGCCTCGGCCTCATGGGCTATCAGGATGCGCTCCATACCTTGCGCTTGCCGGTCGCGTCCGAAGGAGCCGTCGCCTTTGCCGACGAGAGCATGGAGGCGATCAGCTTCCACGCGATCGCGGCTTCCTGCAATCTGGCGGCCGAGCGCGGCCGATACCCCAGCTTCGAGGGTTCGCTTTGGTCGAAGGGCATCCTGCCGCTCGATTCCCTCGAACGGCTCGCCGAGGCTCGCGGTGCCCTCGATCTCGACCGCTCGTCCACCCTCGACTGGGCGCCTCTGCGGGAGCGGGTCATGCGGGTGGGCATGCGCAACTCCAATGTGCTGGCGATCGCGCCCACCGCGACCATCGCCAACATCTGCGGCGTGTCGCAATCCATCGAGCCGACGTTCCGCAATCTCTACGTCAAGGCCAACATGTCGGGCGACTTCACGGTGGTGAACCCAGCGCTCGTGCATGACCTCAAGGCCCGCGGGCTCTGGGAAGAGGTGATGATCGCGGACCTCAAATACTTCGACGGCAGCCTTGCCGCCATCGATCGTGTCCCCCACGATCTCAAAGCGCTCTACGCGACGGCCTTCGAGATCGAGCCGAAATGGCTGATCGAGGCGGGCGCGCGAAGGCAGAAGTGGATCGATCAGGCGCAGTCGCTGAACCTCTACATCGCCCAGCCGAACGGCCGGAAGCTCGATGCCATGTACCGGCTTGCCTGGGAGCGCGGCCTGAAGACGACGTACTACCTGCGCGCCACCGCAGCGACCCACGTGGAGAAATCGACGCTCAAAGGCATCGACGGCAAGCTGACCAGCGTTCCGGTAGCTCCGGTCCAGGCTGGCACCGATGTGATGTCCTGCTCGCTCGACGATCCCACCTGCGAAGCCTGCCAGTAATCGCGAGCTCTCCCCACCCTGTTTTACTCACGGCCGCGCTGTTTCGAAGCCCTCTGCACGGCCTCTCTCCCTTTGTTCGAGGTTTTCAATGCTCAACTGGAATGCCCCTGAGGGTGCTTCCTCGTCCGCCGCAATCCCATTGCCCCATGCTGCGGATACAACAGGATTAGGATCGATCGACCGCAGCGGTGCGCGCGTTAGCGTCGATGAGAAGGCGATGATCAACTGCCGCGCCGACGTGAACCAATTGCTGCCGCTCAAATACAAATGGGCCTGGGAGAAATACCTCGCCGCCTGCAACAACCATTGGATGCCCACGGAAGTCTCCATGCAGGCCGATATCGCGCTCTGGAAATCGCGCGACGGACTGACCGACGACGAGCGGCGAATGGTCAAGCGCAATCTCGGGTTCTTCGCCGCCTCCGAGAGTCTGGTGGCCAACAATATCGTGCTGGCGATCTATCGCCATCTCACCAACCCGGAATGCCGTCAGTACCTGTTGCGGCAGGCCTTCGAGGAGGCGGTCCACACCCATACCTTCCAGTACATCGTCGAGAGCCTCGGCCTCGACGAGGGCGAGCTCTTCAACATGTACCGGGAGGTTCCCTCGATCACCGACAAGGCGGCCTGGGCGCTCAGGCACACGCAGGGCATCGAGAACCCCTCCTTCGCCACGGGCACGCCGGAGGCGGATCAGGCCTTCCTGCGCGACCTCATTGCCTTCTATGTCGTCTTCGAGGGCATGTGGTTCTACACGGGCTTCGCCCAGATCCTGGCTCTGGGCCGTCGCAACAAGATGGTGGGCATCGCCGAGCAGTATCAATACATCCTGCGCGACGAGAGCATCCATCTCAATTTCGGCATCGATGTCATCAACCAGATCAAGATCGAGAACCCGCATCTATGGACGACGGAATTCCAGGAGGAAGTCCGGCAGATGCTGCTCGAGGCAGCCGAACTCGAAGCCCGCTATGGGCGGGATACGATGCCGCGCGGCCTGCTCGGCCTGAACGCGGTCTTGTGCGAGCAGTACATGCATTTCATCGCCAACCGGCGCTGCGCGCAGCTCGGGCTGCGGTCGGTCTTCGCCGAGGCCGAAAACCCGTTCCCGTGGATGTCGGAGGCAATGGACCTGAAGAAGGAGAAGAACTTCTTCGAGACCCGCGTCATCGATTATCAAAGCGGAGGCGCGCTCGCCTGGGATTGACAGGCACAGGTCCGCGGTCAAGCGGACGGCGTTCGTCAGCCTCCGTTCCGCCTGGGGGCGTGCGGATCATCCGGACCTGCCTCGGACCGATAGCCACCGCGATGAACGGCATCGAAGCCGCGATCCGTCAGCTCGACCGTCCCGGCATCGGGCGTGGTCACGTATCCGAGCTGGGTCAGCTCGGATAAGGCCACGGCGACAGCGGGGTCCGTGCCGAAACGGGCATCAAGCGTTGCCACTGTCATGCGGGCACCGGGTTTGCGATGTGTTTTACGAAAGAAGTCGAGGATCTCGCAGGCCGTTTCGCTGAGTTGCATTCTCCGCCTCCTCATCCGAGCCTCGCCGGAACCATGGACGCCCGATCGCTCGGAAGACGAGATGCAGGCGCCCTCGGGATGTATCCGCAAACGGCGCTTCTTCAAACGCCAACGCGCGTGATCGGCAGGGGGCCGAACAACTCCAGACGGCACGAGAGCGATGTGGGTAGCCACGTACCACCAAAGAGTTAATAGATCTGTCGGATTTCTAACAGACTTCGGGCGCTGAACGCATATATCGATCAGCACATTAGGCACGAAACCTTAGCCATATCGTCCAAATATTTATCAACCTCCAAATCATGAGGGATATCGACTTTGGTGAGCAGGGACAGCGATGGAACAGGATCGTTCGGAAGCGCCCGCCAAAGCCTCGGCCCCGCTGGGCCCTCGCCCCGCTCTGTGGAGCGTGAACCACAGGTACGCCAACGATAAGATAGAGTGGAACAATGTCGAACTCGCAGCATGGTCCGTCCGCGCTCGACCGCTTGGTTGTCGGCGCAGGCAGACGATTTGATCTCAGCGCTCTTTTGCAGGACACGGCCCGCACTTTGTCCAACCTCGATTTCGAATACCGTCACGAGGTACAGCGGCTGGAAAACAGCAGGACGGACCCGGCCTTGAAGAAACAGATCGCCGAAAGCCTGATGATCAGGCACCGGGAGCGGCGACTGCCCTACGTCATGCTCGTTGCCGAATTGCAGAAGCACCTGTCGGCCGCCGACAAACTCCAGGCGGCGGGCTGACCCGAAATTCGAATCCTTGAGTTCCCCGGCTCCCTTTGCCCCTGCGGACCGGGACCTTGAAGCGCCCTTCGGGCGCTTCTTTTTCTTATTGGGCAACAATCTGCGAAAGCGCCATGCCTTCAGAGCCGGGCGTCGCTGCGTGAGCCTCGCGAATGCAGTTCCGGCCTGCTGCTTTCGCACCGTACAGGGCTTGGTCCGCCGCTTCGAGGAGCCCATCTCTCGCGCTGTCCCGTGTCGGTCGAACCGCTGCCACCCCGATGCTGACCGTCACCACCCGATAAGGGCTCTTCCCATGAACAAGGTTGAGATCCTTGACGGCTCGACGGATGTTCTCACCGATGGTTCGAGCTCCCGCCAGATCGGTCTCTGGGAGAATGACGGCGAACTCCTCCCCGCCGTGGCGGGCGGCCATATCGCGGGGACGCCGGATGGTGGCGTCCACGGTGCTGGCGATCGCGCGGAGAACCTCGTCGCCCTGGCTATGCCCGTACTGATCATTGAAATCCTTGAAGAAGTCGGCATCGACATACAGCAGCGCAAGCGGCGTCTGCGAGCGAACCGCATGTCGCCACTCCCGCTCGAATGCCTCACGAAACGCGCGGCGATTGGGCAGGCCAGTCAGATCATCGGTTCGAGCGAGCCGCCTCAGCTTGGTCTCGGCTCGCTTGCGTCGTTTCAACTCGCCGCGGAACAGGGCCGTCAAGCCCACGACGGCCAAGCACAGCAGCCCCGTCATGAGGCTCAGGATGAGGGCCTTTCGCGTCCAAGCCGCAAAGACTTCATCGACAGAGAGAGCTACGGTCAGAACGAGAGGCAGCCCGCCGAGCTGCCCGAATGAGATGACACGGCGAATTCCGTCGATCGGCGAGAGGGACTCGAAGGTCGCGGGTCGCCCATGAAGGAGCTTCTGGACATGGGGAGAGGAGCCGAAATCCTGACCGATCTGACTCTCGTCGAAAGGCTTTCGCATCAGCAGGATTCCATCATTACGGAAGAGATTGATGGTTCCGTCCCAGCCGAGCCTCAGGTCCTGAAACAACTGGTGGATCTTGCTGAGCGAGATGACTCCCATCACCACGCCCGCGAACCGGCCGTCCGGATGAGAGAAGCGCCGCGAGATGGCAATGCTCATGCTGTCGTTGTGCAGCCTGCTCCTGAAGGGGCGGCTGATATACAATCCCGTGTCCTCGTGCTGCCGATGAACCAGGAAATAGTCACGGTCGCTGAAATTGGCGGAGCGGGGCGTGACGGCCTGCGCATCCGCGACCACGTCGCCGGCCTCGTCCAGAACGAGCAGGGACTCCAAGTAGCTTGCCGTAGAAGCCCGATCGAACAGCATATGATGCCGAAGCTCGGGGCCAAGGCCGTGCAGTTGTTCGTCGTTCAGGCCCTGAATCACGCCCTGTATCGTTAGATCAAGGAGACCGATATTGCCGCCGAGATCCCGTGCCAGTGCGGTCAGCAGATTCTGCGAAGACTGCTCTGCCTGACGCCACGTGTCGAGGCGGTCGCTCCAAAGGATATGGGCCGAAACCGCGAGGATGCCCAGAACAACAACGCCTGTGCCCAAGTGGAGGTAATATTTTGCAAGAAGGCGTTTCATTCAGTAGCACTGCGCGTCCCATCTCCGACCTTATCCCTGTCGGCCGTGCCAGCCGAGCCAGACGATAGGAGCAGGGCCGCTCCCGAGGAATGCAGGAGCCTCCCCGAACGAGCTTGGGCCTGTCGACGTCCTCAGGGTTGCCGACGCTCCCCTGAAACCGGCAGCAGATCGGCCAACACGCGGCGCTGGAGAGCGTCGACCGGATTGCCCGAGTGACGTCACGTGGAGCCAGGCATTCTCGGAGATGGCGGTTCAGACGCTCCGCCGTTGGGCCTTCGCTCCAGCCTTCAGCTTCATGTTCTCGGCCCGCAGCGCCTCAAGCTTCTCGACCTGCTCCCGGTTGGCTCGCGTCAGCTCTCTGATCTCGCCCTTCAGCTCGACAATCTCGGATTTCAGCCCCTCTCGCATGGTGGCAAGACCCTCCTCATGCCTTAGCTGGCCCTGGAGATCGCGAATCTGTCGCTTCTGGTCGGCGACCCTGTCCTGCAGATTTCTGATCATCTGCTCGGCCTTCGCGAGCATTCGCTGCGTGGCCTCTCCCCGGTGTTCGGGCACACGGGCCGCGGTAAGTTTACGGGTTGCTTCAGGATGAATCACGGTTCGGTTCGCCTTTCATGTTTGTTCCGATAGAGAACAAACACAGAACAGACGGGAGGTCAAGAAACGGCGCTTGCCCGGATCTTCCTTACGTATTGTACGGACCCGGCGAGCCGCTCAACATGGGCTAAGCCGCACCGAGGTAAGGGGCCTCGAAGGTGCAGTTGACAGGATGCGGGTTCCAGTCCTGGTCGGGAGCGGCTATCGCGTGGGCTCGCGTCGCAGACCTCTTCCGGGACCATCTCAGCTCGAACCGAGAGGCCGCGTCTCGAGTCTTGAACCCGAAGAGGCCTCCACCGCTGCGGAACAGGTGCAGGTCGTACGAATCGCCGAAGTCCTCAAGCCAATGCAAGACGTCGGGCTTGAGCGCAGTTTTTCCCTTGTTCCAGATATCCCAATCGTTGACCATGAA
The DNA here is from genome assembly GCF_055792805.1 of Microvirga sp. HS2. Classification (NCBI taxonomy): domain Bacteria; kingdom Pseudomonadati; phylum Pseudomonadota; class Alphaproteobacteria; order Hyphomicrobiales; family Methylobacteriaceae; genus Microvirga; species Microvirga sp. HS2. Next base: position 138,172 of record NZ_JBVVAJ010000011.1, on the reverse strand, counting down.
GACGAAAGGCCACAGCTTGGCGTAGCCGTCGATTTCGCAACAGGCCGACGAGGCCAGTTCCTCGTCGCGAACGGTCGCGACAATGACATTCTTCATCTCATCCATGTCCGTCATTGTCTATACCCCAGGCCGGCACCACGCTTCTTGCGGCGGTCGCGGCATCCGAAACCGCTGTGCTTTTAGCGTACCTCACAGGAGGTAAACAACGCGTCATCTCGCCGTTCCTCGGCATGCCGCGATCTTGCGACAGGGAGCCGTTGCTCACCTCACACCTTGAACCCTGGCTGGCGATCCATATTTTGAGGGGGCCCCCTGATCCGGGCCCCTCTGACGTAAGCCACGCCGGCACTTACGTGATGTCGGATCGTTCTCGATCTGGCTGCCGGCGACGGAGGTGGAGATGATCCACGAGGTCCTGGCTTTCATCGTTAATGTGCTGATTGTCGATCCGCTGCAGGCTGAAATGAATAAGCGCCTCGCAGAAGCCCGTGCTCCCCAGGCCGTCATCGCGGATGTCAGGGCATGCGCCGATGCGGCGATTCCGGCCCTCGCCCGCCGCGCGGCGGCTGAACCGGGCTGGGTTGCGGTCACGGCTCTGGATATCTGGCTCGGCAGGGCCGCCCCGGAGGAGGTGCTGACGAGCGTATCGCCGCAATGCGCCGCCACGGCTCAGGCGGCAAAAGGCTATCTTCGCGGTCGAAGCGCCTAGCCGGCCTCTCTTCTGAGATGAGCGCGTCGCTCCCGGAACCGAACCGGCTCTATTTCGGGCTCTCTGCCGTCCGCTCGGTCCGAAGCGTCAGGCGGGAATACGAGTTCTCATCCCATTCGCCGGCGATCTCCGGAGCGCCGGCGGCTTTCACGGAGCCCACGCGCCGCGCGACGATTCCGTGCATCCGTGCAAGTGCCTCCCGAATCTCGGGCCGCTCGGCGACATCCCGGGCCGAGAATTCGTGCCGACACAGGCGGCAGGTGAGATCGGCCCCGAATTGCAGCTTCCTCAGCCGGACTTTGAACAGCCGTCGACAATGCGGGCAGGCCAGATCGATCCGTGTACTCCCGTGATCCTCAAACAAGCGCGACCCTCCGGTTGAAGTCTCCCCGGATACCTTCAAGCATGGCAGTAAGGCGAGAGCGAGGCACCGCAGGCTGGCGCTACCGGAAGCAACGGGCTGCCCTGTGGCCCTTCGCGTCCAGGACGTGAGCACCGGACGGATCCCAAACGGTCAATCCACTTTCGATGTCCGGTGCTCTGGCCGCGATGGGGCGCCGCGCCCGTTCAGGCATGAGTGAGGGAATGCGCGCAGCAAGGCGTCGGGAAGACTTCCGTCGACAGGGATGAGGATCGCTTCGCTTGCGCATGAGGCACCATGCGCAAGCAAGTTACAAAAGTTCGAGCGGCCCGAGAGGACCATTCTCAGACGATGCAGGCCCTGGACTTTCTGAAAGCTAAGGCCGTGCCCTCGTGTCGCTCAGCCATCGCCAACGACAATGATCGGTGGCGTGCTGTCCCTTCGCTCTTCGGGCCGGGCGCCGTTAACGGGCGCACTCCACGGGAATGCGGATGTTGGTTTCCTTGACCAGAACGGTCCGGCACGGCACGCCGTTGATGATCTGAACCTCGTGCGGCGCCGCATAGGGGAAGAGCGAATCCGGGGTTCCAGAAAGCGGCCGGCCTGCCATCGCCCGCCCGCCTCCCTCCTCCAGACGGATACTCGCTGTGGTGCCGGGCTCGAAGACGCCGGTCGCGACAGGGCCGGCGCACTGGACAGGAACGCGCACGTTGGTGCCTTCGATCAGAACGGTCCGGCACGGCACGCCGTTGATGATCTGGACCTCGTGCGGCGCCGCATAGGGGAATGCCGAGCCGGGGGTTCCCTGGATGGGATTGGGCTGCGCCTGGGCAGCCGCGGGTCCTCCTAAGAGCGCAATTCCGGCACAGATGAAAAGAGTTGAAGTCCTCAAGTGAGCCTCCTCTCGATGAATGGTTGGAACGACGGGCCTGCCGGCTCGTCTTCGCACGAAGCCGCCGGAACAATCCGGTCAGGCCATTACGAAGGCAGCATTTTAGCCATGCGCAGACGACGCGCTTGATCAGTGAGGACAGTGGCTTGACAGATACGGACAGGGTCCTGCGCATCGTGCGGAACGAGACGAGGTCCGCTCCCAAGGACGCACCGCCTGGGAGACGGATCGTCCTCACCCTGTGGCGCTCATGCCGCGAGAAGCGCCCTTGCGCACGTAACGTCTTTTTCCGTGGGGCTGGGCGAAGCGCTTCAACAATTCCGCCGCGAGAAGATAGATCGCCACCAGGACGAACATGATCAGCAGCGTCGGCCATGGCAGGGCGCCGAACCCCAGGATGCCTCCGAACGGAGACAGGGCAATGATCATGGCGACGCCAAGCGCAGCCAGCGAACTCACCGTCAGGACCCGGTTCGGCTTGCTTTCCCAGGCCGGCAGAGCAGTCCTGATCAGAAAAATGACGAGGATCTGAGTCGCCGTCGATTCGACGAACCATGCCGTGCGGAATACCTCCGCAGAGGCGCCGAAACCGTGCATGAGCAGGAGGAAGGTCGCAATATCGAAGAGGGACGAAAGCGGCCCCATGACAAGCGAGAAGCGCAGCACTTCATGCATGTCCCAGCTGTGAGGGCGCCGGATCTCCCGCTCATCGACATTGTCGAACGGAATGCCCGTCTCGCTGAGATCGTAGAGCAGATTGTTGAGGAGCACCTGGATCGGGGTCAGCGGCAAGAACGGGAGGAACAGGGAGGCGAACGCCATCGACAGCATGTTGCCGAAGTTCGATGAGGTGCCCATGCGCACATACTTCATGATATTCGCGTAAGTGCGCCTTCCCTCGGCCACGCCGTCGGCCACGACCTCCAGGTCGTGCTCAAGCAGGATCATGTCCGCCGCAGCGCGAGCGACATCGGAGGCTCCGTCCACCGAAACACCGGTATCGGCCGCCTTGATGGCCGGCGCGTCGTTGATGCCATCGCCGATGAACCCGACCGTGTGGCCCCGGCCCTGGAGCGCGCGGACGATCCGTGTCTTCTGATCCGGCGACACGCGCGCGAACAGGTCAGTGCCGTCGATGCGCGCCGCGAGCGCCGCATCGCTGAGCTTGGCGATCTGCGCTCCCGTCAGGAGGCCGCGAGCCGGAATCCCGAGCGATCCGACGATGTGCGTCAGGACGGGCGCCGCATCGCCGGACACGATCTTGATCCGGACGCCCGCCGCCTCGAGCCGTGCGATGGCCTGAGCCGCCGAGGCTTTCGGCGGATCGACGAAGACGCAATAGCCCGCGAAGACGAGGCCTTCCTCGTCCTCGGCGGCAGGCCTGTCGCGGTCCGCCAGCATGGTCCGCCAAGCAACGCCGAGGCACCGGAAGCCCTGCCCGGATTTCTCCTCGAGAAGATGATCCAGCCTTTGCCGGACATCCCGGTCGAGCGGAACCGCTTCGCCGGCTCCAAGCTCCACCCGGTCGGACCGCGCCAGGATCTCTTCCGGCGCCCCCTTCACGATCAGGAAACGCTCGCCCTCGTGTTCGGCCAGGACCGAGACGCGACGGCGCTCGAAATCGAAAGGCACGTCGGCGATCCGCCGCCACAAGTCCGATGATCGGCTCGCCGCATGGGCGAGGATCGCGTCGTCGAGCGGGCTTCTGACACCAGACTCGAAGCGGCTGTTGACCGTCGCCAGCTCGATCACCCGTTCCGCGTCCGTGCCGTCCGGCCCCGGATGACCGACGAGGACGATGCTGGCTTCGGTCAGGGTCCCGGTCTTGTCGGTACACAACACGTCCATGGCCCCGAGATCGTGAATGGAGGCCAGACGTTTCACGACCACCTTCCGGGCCGCCATGCGCACGGCTCCCCGCGACAGGGTGACGGTTGTGATCATCGGCAGCAATTCGGGCGTGAGGCCGATCGCCAGCGCCACAGAGAACAGGAAGGATTCAAGGATAGGCCGATGGAGCATCAGATTGGCGAGGAGCACGAAGAGGACCAAGAATGCCGTCATTCGCAGGATCAGGATGCCGAGCCCGTGCAGCCCCCGTTCGAAAGCCGTCGGCGGCTCGTCCGACCAGAGCGCGGCTGCGATCCCGCCGAACTTGGTCCGGGCACCGGTCGCGAGCACCAGCATCGTTGCCTCGCCGCTCACCAGCGCCGTTCCGCCGAACAGGGCGTTGAACGCGTCCGCGGGCGTCGTGGCTTCGCTCGGTCCCGGCCGCTTCTCGACCGGGAACGGCTCGCCCGTGAGCAAGGCCTCGTTCGTATGGGCCGCACGGCTGTCCAGCACGATCCCGTCCGCCGGAACGAGGTCCCCGGCTCGCAGCATCACAATGTCGCCGGGAACGATCTCCTCGACCGGAAGGCGGACCAGACCGCCGTCGCGCCTGACCTCGGAATGGACGGCGACGGAACGCTTGAGGGTATCGGCTGCGACTTCGGCACGATGCTCCTGGACGACGTCGAGGGCGATCGAGATACCGAGGATGGTGAGAATGATGCCGAAGCTTGCCCAGTCCCCCGTGGCGCCGGAGATCAGGGCAGCGACGATCAGGATGGCGATCAGCGGCTCAATCAGGCGCTTGCCGATCTTGGCGATGATCCTGCGACGCACCGGCTCCACTGCGATGTTGCGCCCGAGCCGGGCCAAACGCCGCGCGGCTTCCGAAGCGAACAGGCCCTGCTGACCGGATTGCAGGCGCGCGAGCGCTTCCTCGCCGGAGAGCATCCAGAACCGATCGGCAAGATCGGCCGTCGCGGGGTCCGGAGAAGAGTTGAGCTGCAACATGGCCGTCATCTGCCTGCGTTCGACGCGAAGCCCCCTGCCATCAAGATGCGGGTGTTTCCTCAAGAGCACCGCGCATGCGCCGCGTGGCCCGGCGAGATTAGCTTTGATCGTCTCCAGGAGGGAGAACCACCATTCCCGAAATCGGCTCGACCCAGACCAGCTGATCGGAGACCGACGTCACGCCGGCCACATTCTCGGCAGCGACCCGGGCAGCCATCCGCTCCCGCTCGTCGAAGATCGGGCCCGCGAGCTCGACCACGCCGTCGCGCACGCTGACCCTGATGAACGGCCCGCCCCAGTTCTGCCGCGCGAGTTCCGCCACGACGGCCTTGCGGATCTGCTCGTCGTTCACCGCTTCCCGCGTACTCGCCGAAGGAAGGGCCTGCGCCAGGGCGCGCAGAATATCGGACCGCGTCACGATTCCGATCAGCTTGTCTCCCTCGACCACGGGAAGGCGCTTGATGCGACGGCGGCTCATCGTCTCGATGACCTCGTCGAGGGAAGCATCGCGACGGATGGTCACGACGTCTGCGGACATCACCTCCGCCACCTTGCGGCCATGAGCATGAACATACTCATCGGCGGTGCGGCCGGGACTAACGAAGAACTCTAGCCACCAGGGCCTCTTCCGCTCGGTTCCCAGCTCGCTTCGACGCAGCAGGTCGCCCTCGCTGACGACCCCGACCAGCCGGCTGTCCCGATCAACGACAGGAAGACCGCTGATCCGGTGCGCGAGCATCAGCTTTGCCGCCTCGCCGATGGAGGTCGAGGGTTCAACGTTGATGACCGGCGTGGTCATGATGTTTTCGACTCTCATGAGACATCTCCTGGGATTGTGACTGTCAGGCCTAATCGAGGATACTCCAAGCCGTCATCGAGAGAGCGGCTCTTGCCGCGGTCACGCGGTCAGGCGAGGATACATGCGAGCGGCGATGACGACGAGCAACGCCGTCACCGTCGTGAGCACGGCAAGGTCGAATCCCAATCCGTACTGGGTCGCTCCGTCGGCCAGCATGAGGGCGCGCAGGCCATCGACCTCGTAGGTCAGCGGATTGGCGGATGAAATGGCCTTGAGCCATCCCGGCATGAGTTCGATCGGATAAATCGCATTGCTGGCGAAGAAGATCGGCATGGTCAGCACCTGGCCGATGCCCATGAACCGCTCGCGGGTTCTCACGATGCAGGCGATGATCAGCGAGAAGGTTGAGAACAGGGCTGATCCGATCGCGATGAAGAGCGCCACCCCGACGATATGGGTCGGCGCGAACGACACGCTGATCCCGATCAGGATCGCGAGCGCATAGACGATGACGGCCTGCGATATCCCTCGTATGGTCGATGATGCCGCTTTGCCGAGAACGAGTGCGGTCCGGGGCGCTGGGCTGACCATGTAGCGGTGCAGCACGCCGAGGTCGCGTTCCCAGATCGCCGCAATGCCGTAGAAGATGGCCGCGAACAGAACGCTTTGAGCCAGAATGCCGGGTGCCAGAAAATCGAGGTATCGCGCCCCGGTCGTGATGCCCCGCACCTGCGCCATGACCTGGCCGAACAGAAGCAGCCAGATGGCGGGCTGGAGCGCCCGTGTCAGAAGCTCGCTCGGGTCATGCATGAGCTTGCGGAGCTCTGCGTCGGCCACGGCATGAACCTGGGTCAGGTAGCCGGCGACCCGGGTTGGCAGCGAGGCCTCATGAGTGGGCGCGAGCGCTGGCGCGGGTCTGCCTGATGTCACGGTAGGATCCTCCAGCGGTCATTTCAGTGCCGGTGACTTTCGCGAACACGTCATCCAAAGTCGCCTCCGGGCCGATCTGCGCTTTCAGGTCCTGAGGCGAGCCTACCTCTTCGAGCCTGCCCGCGTGAAGCACGCCGATGCGGTCACATAATCCATCGGCCTCTTCCATCAGATGCGTCGTGATCAGAATCGTGGTGCCGAGCTGTTCCCGTAATTCCCGGACGTGGTTCCACACGGCCCGGCGTGCGACAGGATCGAGCCCGACCGTCGGTTCGTCCATGAACAGAACATCGGGTTCATGAAGCATGCTCTGAGCAATTTCGAGCCGCCGGATCATGCCGCCCGAAAAGCCTGCGACGACGCGATGGGCGGCGTCTTTCAAGTCCATCAATTCGAGAGCCGAGGCGATGCGCGCCTGCCGCTGCTTTCGGTCGATGAGGTAGAGGCGAGCAGAGAGAAGGAGATTTTCATAGGCGGTCAGCGCTCCGTCCGCTGATAGAAGCTGGGGGACGTAGCCGATATGAGCGCGCACCTTTGCAGGCTGACGCGTCACATCGAAGCCTGCCACCAATGCCGACCCGGAACTCGGCGGCAGGAGTGTCGTCAGCATCTTGACGAGCGTGGATTTTCCGGCGCCGTTCGGCCCGATAAGACCGAAGATCTCCCCCGGCCGCACTCGGAACGATACGCCGTCGACAGCGATCAGTTCCCCAAAACGTCTCGTCAAATCGCGTGTTTCGATGATGCCGGGCTCATCCGACCCGCCTGGAGGCTCCGAGACTGCCATCTTCCCTCCCGCGACATACGAGAGTACCTTGATCCTGAGCGGTCCCGTACACATTGACGTAGGTCAAGCAAGCTCCCCCGCGGCGGATCGGCCGTTCGTACCGCCGAGCTTGGAGCGGGTCAGGACTGGTTTCGCGCAACGTCAGCTACCGACGAGCCAATGCCGTGGCTATTGACCCATCCAAATCCACGCCGCGCGAAAACCCCTGGCAGGGTACCCCGGAGTCGTCGACATCGGCTCAACAGAGAGAGACACCCGCCCGTCTGTTCGGCTTCATCATTCGCACTAGCGGCTGGCACCAACTCGGGCTCGCATGCTTGTCCGGCTTGGCCTTCGCCATGACGGTCGCGCCGCTCGAACTGCAGCGGCGCATCATCAACGACGCGCTCCGAAGCAGCAGCGTCAGCGATATCGCAACGCTCGCAGGAATCTATGTGGCGATCGCTTTCGCAGGAGGTTTGACGAAGCTCATCCTGAACGTATACCGAAGCTGGGTGAGCGAGACCGCCTTGCGGAGCCTAAGGGCCTCTCTGCTGTCCGATCTCGGATTGGGGCAGTACCTCGAGCCGTCGAGGAGCGGCATCAAGGTCGCCCTTGTGATCGACGAAGCCGAACCGATCGGCGGCTTCGTCGGCAGTTGCATCTCGGAGCCGGTGCTTCAGGGCGGGATCCTGATCAGCGTCTTTGCCTACCTGATTCACCTGCAGCCATTTCTGGCCCTGATCACGCTTATCGTCTTCTCGCCTCAACTCGTCTTCGTGCCGCTGATGCAGCAGGCGATCAACCGCAGGGTCAGCCACCGCATCGGAACGCTTCGTCAGATCAGCATCGGGATCGTAGGCGGCGATGCGCTCAACCTGTCCCCGGAGGACCGGCAGAGCGTCCTGGTCGAGAAAGTCTTCGTCTTGAACATGAGCATCTACAAGCTCAAGTTTTCGATGAACTTCTTCATGAATCTCGTTTATCACCTCGGCATCTGTGCGATCCTGGCCCTTGGCGGCTATTGGATCATCGAAGGCAAGACGGAAGTCGGAACCGTGGTCGCCTTCCTGTCGGGCTTTGCGCAGATCAACGACCCCTGGGGAGATTTGGTGAACTGGTTCAGGGACCTGCAGGTCACCCAGACCAAATACAGGCGAATTACAGGTGCGATCTTCGATCTGCAGAGCCGGCAATAGGCAACGACTCTGGGGGCGCCAGGATTGTTGCACCCTATGGGATCGATGGAGGCACCGGGTTCAGTACGCGGCCGTCTCGCGCCCGAGATCGCGCGTCGCGGGAAGGTCTTTGCGCCGTCTCTCCCAAAGATTGCTCGATTCGATCCCGGTAATCTCTTCCGCACCCTAGGGGCGCCGTGATGACTGCCCTGGGCTCGCTTGTCTCAAAGCCGAAGGCCTGGGGCTTCCTGGCCCGTATGGGCGACGTACTCCGTATAGCCGCCGCCATACTGATGGATGCCATCCGACGTGAGTTCAAGGACGCGGTTGGACAAGGCTGCGAGAAAGTGGCGGTCGTGCGAGACGAAGAGCATGGTACCCTCGTAGCGCGAGAGTGCCTCGATCAGCATTTCCTTGGTTGCCATGTCGAGATGGTTGGTGGGCTCGTCCAGCACCAACAGATTCGGCGGATCATAAAGCATCTTGGCCATCACGAGACGCGCCTTCTCGCCTCCTGAAAGCACGCGACACTTCTTCTCCGCATCGTCACCTGAGAATCCGAAACATCCTGCGAGGGTACGTAGCGAACCTTGCCCAGCCTGCGGGAACGAATCTTCAAGGAATTCGAACACCGTACGGTCGCCATCGAGCACCTCCATGGCGTGCTGGGCGAAGTAACCCATTTTCACGCTGGCACCAATCGTGACGGTGCCCTCATCGGGCTCGGCGGCGCCCGCGACCAGCTTCAGCAGCGTAGACTTTCCGGCACCGTTGATACCCATGACGCACCAGCGTTCCTTACGGCGCACCGCGAAATCCAGGCCTTCGTAGATGGTGCGGCTGCCGTAACGCTTGTGCACGTTCTTGAGGCTGATCACATCGTCTCCCGAGCGTGAGGCGGGGAGGAAATCGAACGCCACGGATTGGCGGCGCTTGGGTGGCTCCACGCGCTCGATCTTCTCAAGCTTCTTGACGCGGCTCTGCACCTGGGCCGCGTGAGAGGCACGGGCCTTGAAGCGCTCGATGAACTTGATTTCCTTGGCGAGCATCGCCTGCTGGCGTTCGAACTGGGCCTGCTGCTGCTTCTCGTTGAGTGCGCGCTGCTGCTCGTAGAACTCATAGTCGCCCGAATAGGTGGTGAGCGAACCGCCGTCGATCTCGATGATCTTGTTGACGATACGGTTCATGAAGGCGCGGTCGTGCGAGGTCATGAGCAGCGCGCCCTCATAGCCTCTGAGAAAATCCTCCAGCCAGATGAGGCTCTCGATATCGAGGTGGTTGCTCGGCTCGTCGAGAAGCATAGCATCAGGACGCATCAGGAGAATGCGAGCCAGCGCCACGCGCATCTTCCAGCCACCGGAGAGGGCCCCAACGTCGCCATCCATCGTCTCCTGGCTGAAACCGAGGCCCGCAAGCACCTCGCGGGCGCGGCCTTCGAGGGAATAGCCGTCCAGCTCCTCGTAGCGAGCCTGCACCTCGCCGTAACGCGCGATGATCTCGTCGAAGTTGCCCGCCTGGTCCGGGTCCGCCATCGCGGCTTCGAGTTCCTTCAGCTCAGCCGCCACTTCGCTGACAGGGCCTGCCCCGTTCATGACTTCGGCGACGGCGCTGCGGCCTGCCATTTCGCCCACATCCTGGCTGAAATAGCCGATTGTCACGCCCCGGTCGACGGAGACCTGCCCCTCATCCGGCTGCTCCTGCTTGGTGATCATCCTGAAAAGCGTCGTCTTGCCAGCACCGTTGGGACCGACCAGACCAACCTTCTCGCCCTTCTGGAGAGATGCCGAGGCCTCGATGAAGAGGATCCGGTGACTGTTTTGTTTGCTGACGTTCTCGACGCGAATCATGGACCTTGGCCTAAAGCAGTTGCGGCGGCCTTATGGCACGGGTCGGGCCCGGGGACGAGAGTCCCGCACCGGGCAAATTGTCAGGGGTCTCAATAAGGAAGCACTCCGCCCTTAACCATGCTTTCGGAAAGAGAGAGCGGGCACGGCGCCCTCACCATAGGATCTTCATCTTACCTTCATCTCGGGAGTGGCATCTCACCTCCACGACCCTAGAATGGCTTCCTGATGAGCCTATTTTGGGCCGTAAGGACTTCAAGACCAAGCCGCCCAGAACCGATTCGAGGAAGTGGCAAGCAGCAATGGCGATCACCCGCGTTCCGACAACCCCGTTTTCCGATCAGCGCCCCGGCACGTCGGGCCTGCGCAAAAAAGTGAAGGTCTTCCAGCAGCCACGTTATGTGGAGAACTTCATCCAGGCGATCTTCGATAATGTGGAAGGCTCGGAAGGTGCGACGCTGGTCATTGGCGGCGATGGTCGCTTCTTCAATGAAGCTGTGGTGCAGACCGCCATCAAGATGGCGGTCGCCAACGGCTTCGCCCGCATCCTCGTCGGGCAGAAGGGATTGCTTTCGACTCCAGCCGCGTCCTGCGTGATCCGCAAGCACAAAGCCATCGGCGGTCTGGTGCTCTCGGCCAGCCACAATCCCGGCGGACCCGACGGCGATTTCGGCATCAAGTTCAACATGTCCCATGGTGGACCGGCACCGGAATCCTTTACCGAAGCCGTGTTCAAGCGGGCGAGCACGATGACCGAGTACAAGATCGTCGAGCAGCCCGACATCGACCTCACCCGCATCGGCGAGACCAAGGTCGGCGACACCGTCGTCCAAGTCATCGACCCGGTGGCGGATTACGTGGAGCTGATGGAGCGGCTCATCGATTTCAATGCTGTCAGCGAGCTGTTTCGCTCCGGCTTCCGCATGCGCTTCGATGCGCTCAACGCCATCACGGGGCCTTACGCGAAGGCGATTCTGGAAGACCGCCTCGGCGCACCAGCCGGCACCGTGGTCAATGGGGAGCCCAAGCCTGATTTCGGCGGCCATCACCCGGATCCGAATCCGGTCCATGCCCATGACCTGATGGAGCTGATGATGGGTCCGGATGCGCCCGACTTCGGCGCGGCCTCCGATGGAGACGGCGACCGCAACATGATCGTGGCGCGCGGGCTCTTCGTCACGCCGAGTGACAGCCTTGCAATTCTCACAAATCACGCTCATCTGGCGCCGGGCTATGCGAAGGGCCTCGCCGGCGTGGCGCGTTCCATGCCGACAAGCCGCGCTGCCGACCGTGTGGCAAAGAAGCTCGGCATCAACTTTTTCGAGACCCCCACCGGCTGGAAATTCTTCGCGAACCTTCTCGATGCGGGGCTGATCACGATCTGCGGCGAGGAAAGCGCTGGCACGGGCTCGAATCACATCCGTGAGAAGGATGGTCTTTGGGCTGTGCTGCTGTGGCTCAACGTCCTGGCCGTCACGAAGAAACCAGCAGACGAGATCGTGCGCGAACATTGGGCCGCTTATGGGCGCGACTACTATACCCGGCACGATTACGAGGAGCTCGAAACCGCACCGGCGAACGAGTTGATGGATGCCCTGCGCGCCAAACTTGCGAGCCTTCCGGGCCAGCGATTCGGAGGCCTGACGGTGCAGGAATGCGACGACTTCGCTTATTCAGACCCGGTCGATCACTCCGTGACGCCGAAACAGGGCATCCGAATCCTGTTCAGGGAAGATGCCCGCGCCGTGTTCCGTCTGTCCGGCACCGGCACCTCGGGCGCGACCTTGCGTGTCTATCTCGAGCGTTTCGAACCGGATCCCGAACGGCACAACCTTCCGACGGCAGAGGTGCTGGCTCCCGTGATCGAGGCGGCGAACGCTATCGCGGAGATCGCGGCTCGGACGGGTCGAAACGAGCCGAGCGTCATCACCTGAGAGCGGCCTCCACGGTTTCGGGCGATCAATAGGTCGCCCAAAGTCCAGGGGTCGCCAGTTCCAGCACATGTCCATCCGGATCGTGGAAGTAGACACTCGTGCCGCCTCGCGACCAGGTGACTTTGCTGACGATCGGGATCTGCCGCTCCCGCAGTCTCTCCTCCCACGTGGTCAGCTCGTCGGGCGAGATGGCGAAGGCCATGTGGATCGGCCCCTGCCCATCGTGTCCGGGAATCGTCCCCCCCGGCGTCGTCATATCCTGTGCCGAGGCCCCGCGCAGAAACAGGAGCAAGACACTGCTTCCTCCCACGTCGAGGGCGCACATGCGCTGGTTTTCGAGCAGGAGCGGCAACCCGAGATCCTCACCATAGAAAGCCTTGGATCGCGCCAGGTCGTCTACGTACAGGGCGGTTTCGAGAACGGAATTCAGCTTCGGCATCGCGCCCTCCCGCATCGTTGTTTCATCGCGCTTGATAGGACCATTTTAGCTGGGACTTGCCATTCCCAACAGTCTCGCTCTCTCGAAGCCAAAAAATTGGGCAGCTATGCTGACCTTTTGATCTTGCGGAATGCTCGGGCACACCCTAACTATCGCAGTGCAGTACGGCGATTGGCGTCGCAGTGCTGCTGCCCTTCTTGGGCGTTTCCTCCCTAAACTTCGGGCCGCTGGTAACAGCGGCCTTTTTTCTTGTTCTGTAAGGGGTTGCGTCTGAGGGCAGCCTTCCCGGAACCTCGCGCATTCCCGATGGTTTCCCATTCGTGGAGCCCGGGAGAGTTTCGATGTCCACCCGTTCAGATAACCCCAATCAAACCGATATTCCGCCCACACACACGATCAAGCCGATGGATGCTCCGCCCAGGGACGTTGGTTCGACCTCGGCGCAGCTGAAGGGGGACATCGACAGCGGACGCACGGGTGACAAGAATGAGGTCTTCGACCCCGGATTGTCTCCCCTCGGCACGGATGATGAGGCTGCCGGTACGCCGCCGAGCCCGGCTCGGGTGGATCTCGCCCGACAGCACGAAGGGTCGACGCGCTGGCAGAACGGCAACGACAGAGATAGCTACGCCCATCGGCACTCGCGCAAGGCGCTTTACGCCTATGTTGGCTTTATCGCCCTGGTTCTCGTGCTTTTCGCAGGAGCTTTCTCCATCTTCTGAGGCGGCGCGACGCTGTCCCGGAGGATGAGTTCCGTCTCAAGGCGGATGCGCGTCGGCGATGGCCGCCCCTGCAGAAGATCGATAAGGACGGCGGCAGCCGTCTGGCCCAGCTCCCGCCGCGGTTGACGGATCGTGGTCAGGGCCGGCTCCGCGACAGCTGCGAACTCGATATCGTCGAATCCTGCGACCGAGATATCGTCCGGCACTTTCAGCCCTGCCGACAACAAGGTACGCATCAGTCCGATCGCCATCTCATCGCTGGTGCAGAACACGGCCGTCGGCTGCGTCGGACGGGCCACCAGCACCTGCCCTGCCGCCCGTCCCGATTCGATGGTGTAGTCTCCCGGCAGCACCAGCGCAGGATCGAAGGGCAAGCCAGCCACCTTGAGGCCATCCTGGTATCCGAGGAAACGCTCCCGCTCGAGAATATTGTTCCGAGGTCCGCTCACGTAAGCGATCCTTTGATGACCGAGGGATGCGAGATGCTGCGTCATGCGGCTGGCGGCACCGCGATTGTCGATCTCGATCTGCGGAATATCGGCGAGAGGAATCGCTTCGCAGAGCGCGACCAGCGGAATGCCGATCTTGGCGGGTGTTCCCTCTCCCTCGCGGTTTTGCCCGAACAGATGTCCGTTGAGGAGAATCGCACCGTCCACGCGGCCAGCCGCCGTGAAGGCCGCGAAGTGAGCCTCCTTCTCGGGCGATCCGTCGAGATCGCTGATGATCATGCCGTAGCCCGCCTCGAACAGCCGTTCCTCGATGCCGCGCAGGATCCTGGAGAAGAACGTGTTCGCCAGATCGGGCAGGACGACGAGCACCATGTAGGTCTTCTGGGAGCGGAGCGAGCGCGCGGCAGGATTAGGCACGTAACCTGTCTTTGCGATCGCATCCAGGACACGGGCGCGCGCCTCCGGCGACACTCGCTCCGGCGAGGCCAGTGCACGGCTGACCGTGGCCGTCGATACATCGGCGAGCCGCGCCACATCCTGAATACGGACGGCTCGGTTGCCGGAGGCTCCGTCCTCGTCCGGTCTGCCTGAACACCCACTCTCGTCCATGGTCCTCCCCTACCTTGGTTCTGTTTGACAGACCCTGCCGTTTCGGTAAAGTTTCAATGTAATCGATTACATGGCAACATCGCCAGAGAATGGCATGTTCCTAGATCGCTCATTCAAGTCCCGCCAGAGGACAGATCGATAAGCCGGAGGAAATGAGTGTCAGCAACCGTCACGTCCTACTGAAAACTCCGTCCCGAACCGCCTGAGCACCGCTGCCGCGATCACGTCAGCGAACGGCATCGCTTATCCGGAGCCATGTATGGATCCCGTTCTTCGTGCAGAGAACATTTCCAAATCCTTCGGCCCCAACGAGGTGCTGAGCGGCATTTCGCTCGATCTGCGTCCAGGGGAGGTCCACGCGGTCATCGGCGAGAACGGCGCCGGCAAATCCACCCTCATGCGCATCCTCTCCGGCCATATCGCCCCCTCGAAAGGCGATCTTCACCTCAATGGGCGGCCGATCTCCTTTTCAGGTCCCGTGGATGCGGAAAGCCACGGCATCGTTCTCGTACACCAGGAAATCCTGCTGGCGGAAGACCTCACGGTGACGCAGAACCTCTTCCTCGGCCGCGAGATCAAACGTTTCGGGTTCGTGGACGACAAAACCATGCGTGAGCGCACGCGCGGAATCCTGGCGGAGCTCGGCACGCGGCTCGACCCGGATTGCGAGGTGCGCCGCCTCTCCATCGCCGACCGGCAGCTGGTGCAGATCGCCCGCGCGCTCCTGGTGCCGCACAAGGTGGTGGCCTTCGATGAGCCGACGGCGGTTCTCACGCCCATCGAGGCCGAGAGCCTCTTCGTCATCATCCGGAAGCTACGCTCCCACGGCGTGGCGGTCCTCTACATCTCCCATCGGCTCAACGAGGTGAAAGCCATTGCGGATCGTGTGACCGTTCTGCGCGACGGCCGCCACATCGCCACCCGCGACATCGAAGGCCTGGAGCCGCTCGAGATGGCCCGCCTGATGGTCGGGCGCGACATGTCGAAGCTCTATCCAGATAAGCCCGCCACGGCCTCGGAACACGTCATCCTGTCGGTGCGCGACATGGCTGTCCCCGGCTACGTCGAGAACGCCTCCTTTACCTTGAAGCGTGGCGAGATTTTGGGGTTCGGTGGATTGATCGGTGCCGGACGCACCGAGCTTTTCGAGGGTCTCGTCGGACTGCGGCCGAGCCAGGGTTCGATCATCCTCCGTGGCGAGAGCATGCGCTTCCGTAACGCGCGCGAGGCCATGGCGGCAGGGATCGTCTATCTCTCTGAGGACCGGAAGGGCAAAGGGCTGCTGCTGCAGCAGAACCTGAGGATCAATCTTTCCCTCGCCGCCCTCGATAAATTCGGTCGCGGCCCGTTCATCGATGTGGGAGCGGAGGAGCGGGCGCTCGACGGGGCGATCAAGGATTTCGACATTCGCACCCGAAGCCGCGACCTCTTAGCGGGGCAACTCTCCGGCGGCAATCAGCAGAAGCTGCTGCTGGCCAAAATGATGCTGATGGAGCCGCGCATCATTGTCATCGACGAGCCGACCCGGGGCGTCGACATCGGCACCAAGGAACAGATCTACCGTTTCATCGCGCAGCTCGCGGAGAACGGCCTTTCCATCGTCGTCATCTCTTCGGAGATGCAGGAGCTGATCGGCCTCTGCCACAGGGTCATGGTGATGCGCAACGGCCGTATCGCGGGCGAAATCGAACAGGCCGATCTGTCAGAGGATTCCATCGTCTATCTCGCCACCGGCGTTCATGAAGAAAGGGCGGCGGAAATCGCCGCAGGCCATGCATGACCGAAACCGTGCTCCGCACCAGCGCCGAAAAGCGCAAGATCAACATCGACATGCGGGCGCTCTCGCCCTTCATCGCGCTCGTCGTTCTTGCCATTGCAGGCGCCCTCATCAATCCCGACTTCCTGACGGCCTCGAACATCCTGAACGTTGTCACCCGCTCGGCGTTCATCGCCATCATCGCAGTCGGTGCCACCTTCGTGATCTCCGCCGGCGGCCTCGATCTCTCGGTCGGCTCCATGGCGGCCCTCACCGCAGGCGTCATGATCCTAACCTTGAACTCGCTCGGGGGGGTGGACATAGGCACGCTGGCGATCGGCATGCTCGCAGCCATTGCGCTCAGCGCCGCGTGCGGATTGGCAAACGGCCTCATCGTCACGTTCGGGCGCATCGAGCCCTTCATCGTCACGCTCGGCACGATGGGCATCTTCCGCTCGCTCGTGGTCTGGCTGGCAGCGGGCGGCACCATTACCCTACGCAATTTCGAGCTGCGCGAACTCTACCGGCCCGTCTATTTCGGCAGCGTCTTCGGCATCCCCGTTCCGATCATCGCGTTTCTGGCGGTCGCCGCAATCGGCGCGCTGATCCTCTACAGGACATCGTTCGGCCGCCACGTGGTGGCCCTCGGCTCCAATGAGGATGTGGCACGCTATTCCGGTGTGCCGATCTGGCGCGTGCGTACGCTCACCTACATCATCCAGGGCATCTGCGTCGGCATCGCAGTCCTGGTCTATGTGCCGCGCCTCGGTTCCGCCACCCCAACCACCGGTCTGCTCTGGGAACTGCAGGCGATCACCGCCGTCGTCATCGGCGGCACGGCGCTGAAAGGAGGCGTAGGACGCGTCTGGGGAACCGTTATCGGTGCGGTGATCCTCGAACTCGTCGCCAACATCATGGTCCTGTCGAACTTCGTCTCCGAGTTTCTCGTGGGCGCAGTTCAAGGTGCCATCATCATTATCGCCATGCTCGTGCAGCGGTCGGTCCACCGCGGGCGATGAGGCCGGGGAGAGCTCCACCGGACAAAAGGACAGAGGGCTTTGAACCAGAACCCTTCAGGGAGGAACAGATGAAGGCAACATTTCTGAAAGTCGCTGTGGCTGCAGGCCTGATGGCCGGCGTTGCGACCGGTGCCATGGCACAGCAGAAGAATGTGACGATCGCCGTCTCAATTCCGGCCGCCACCCATGGCTGGACCGGTGGCGTGGTCTACCATGCTCAGGAAACCGCCAAGCAGCTCGAGAAGGGCTACCCGGGACTGAAGGTGATCGTAAAGACGTCGCCTGACGGCGCATCCCAGGCGAACGCCCTCGACGATCTCACGGCCCAGAAGGTGGATGCACTGGTCGTCCTTCCCTTCAACTCGGACGAGCTGACGGACCCGGTCCGCGAGGTCAAGAAGCGCGGCACCTTCGTCACGGTCGTGGACCGCGGCCTGAAGGACCCGTCGATCCAGGACGTTTACGTGGCCGGCAATAATCCGGAGTTCGGACGGGTCGCCGGCAAGTACTTCGTCGACAACCTGAAGGAAGGCAATGTCGTGGTGTTCCGCGGCATTCCAACCGTGATTGACGAGGAGCGCGTATCCAACTTCGAGAAGGCTCTCCAAGGCTCGGGCGTAAAAGTCATCGACAAGCAATATGCCAACTGGAACCGTGACGACGCATTCAAGGTGATGCAGGACTTCCTCTCCAAACATCCCAAGATCGACGCAGTCTGGGCCTCCGACGACGACATGGCGCTGGGCATCATGGAAGCGATCCGTCAGGCCAAGCGTGAAGACATCAAGTTCGTACTCGGTGGCGCGGGCATGAAGGACATGGTCAAGAAGGTGATGGATGGCGACAAGATGATCCCGGCGGACGTCTCCTATCCGCCTTCGATGATCTCGACCGCCATGGGTGTCACCGCAGCGCATTTCTACACCAATGCTCCCATGCGCGGCACCTACGTGCTCAACGCCCAGCTGATCACGAAGGACAACGCCAAGGAGCATTACTTCCCCAACTCACCGTTCTAACGACCCTGAGTTCTCGCCCCTCATCAGCGAGGGGCGAGGCAATGGCAAGCCGCCTGCTGGTGGCGTGCGGCTTCCCTTTGCCAGCCAGTATTTTTCAGCCGCATCTCGGGAGTTCACCCATGAAGACAATGAAGGGCCCAGGCCTCTTCCTCGCTCAGTTCGCAGGCGACGAGACGCCGTTCAATTCGCTCGATGCCATCTGTCGTTGGGCATCTTCCCTCGGCTACAAAGGCGTTCAGATTCCCACCTGGGATGCACGTCTCTTCGATCTGAGGAAGGCTGCGGAGTCCGAGGCCTATTGCGGCGAGGTCCAGGGCCTCGTTCGCTCGCACGGATTGGAGATCACCGAACTTTCGACGCACCTGCAGGGCCAGCTCGTAGCCGTGCACCCTGCCTTCGACGAAGCCTTCGAGGGTTTCGCGGCTCCGGAGGTACGCGGCAATCCGAAGGCACGGCAGGCCTGGGCCGTCGACCAGATGCTCATGGCCGCCAAAGCATCGAAGCGATTGGGACTGAAGGCGAGCGTCACCTTCTCCGGTGCGCTCGCCTGGCCGTTCGTATATCCCTGGCCGCAGCGCCCGGCTGGTCTCATCGAAACAGCTTTCGAGGAACTGGGGCGCCGCTGGCGTCCTATTCTCGATGCCTACGAGGAAGCCGATTGCGACGTCTGCTACGAGATCCATCCCGGCGAGGATATTCACGACGGCGCGACCTTCGAGCGTTTCGTGGATGCCGTGGGCGGCCATAGGCGCGCCTGCATCAACTACGACCCGAGCCACTTCCTGCTGCAGCAGCTCGATTACGTCGCGTTCATCGATCTTTATCATGAGCGCATCAAGGCGTTCCATGTAAAGGACGCGGAATTCAACCCAACGGGACGCGTCGGTGTCTATGGCGGCTATGAGAGCTGGATCGATCGTGCGGGCCGCTTCCGCTCCCTCGGCGACGGGCAAGTGGATTTCGGTGCGATCTTCTCCAAGCTGGCCCAATACGATTACGATTCCTGGGCGGTGCTGGAGTGGGAATGCGCCCTGAAGCACCCGGAGGATGGCGCCCGGGAAGGTGCGGAGTTCATCGAGGCTCACATTATCCGCGTGACGGAGAAGGCATTCGACGACTTCGCCGCGGGCGGGACGGACGACGCCGCCAATCGCCGTCTCCTCGGCATCGACGCGACTTGAGGGAGGAAGCCATGACCATTGCAGGATCGCGCACCCAGAAGCTCAACCGCCGGCTCCGGCTCGGCATGGTCGGCGGCGGCCGCGGCGCCTTCATCGGCGCCGTCCACCGCATCGCGGCCCGCCTCGACGACCGCTGGCAGCTGGTCGCAGGCGCGCTCTCGTCCGATCCGGAGCGGGCGCGTCTCTCCGGCGAAGACCTGCTCCTGCCACCCGAGCGTGTTTATGACAGCTTTCAGGCTATGGCCCGTCGTGAGGCGGAGCGGAAGGATTGCATCGACGCAGTTGCGATCGTCACGCCGAACCACGCCCATGCAGCTGCGGCAGAAGCGTTTCTAAGGGCGGGCATTCATGTGATCTGCGACAAGCCTCTCACCACGACGCGGCAGGAAGCCGAGCGGCTTGCCGAACTGGCGCGCGAAGCGGACCTGATTTTCGCCGTTACCCATAACTATACTGGGTATCCGATGGTGCGGCAGGCCCGCGCCATGGTGGCGAAGGGCGAGCTTGGCGTCATTCGTGTGGTGCAGGTGGAATACGCGCAGGATTGGCTTGCGACGCGCGTGGAAGACACCGGAAGCAAGCAGGCAGAATGGCGCACCGATCCTACCCGCTCGGGACCTGCGGGCGCGGTCGGCGACATCGGCACCCATGCATTCAATCTGGCGGAGTTCATCACGGGCGATGAGGTCGCCTCGCTGTCGGCCGAATTGCACACCTTCGTGGAAGGCCGCAAGCTGGATGACAATGCGCATATGATGCTGCGCTTCACGTCCGGCGCCAAGGGGATGCTCTGGTGCAGCCAGGTGGCGGCCGGGCTGGAGAACGGTCTGCGTATCCGTGTCTATGGCGAGAAGGCCGGCCTCGAATGGCAACAGGAAAACCCGAACGCCCTGCTGTTCTCTCCCTTGGGCGAGCCGCCCCGGATCATCCGCCGCAACGGATATGGGGCCGACGAGGCCTCGCGCGCAGCCTCTCGCATCCCAGGCGGTCATCCGGAGGGCTATCTTGAGGGCTTTGCTCAGCTCTACACCGACGTGGCCGAGCAGATTGCCGCTCGGATCGAAGGCCGCGACCCCGCCCCCTTCTCTCTCCAGGTTCCGACTGTCGGGCACGGGGTACGCGGCGTACGCTTCATCGAAGCGGCGGTCCGGTCCTCCCGCGAGACGGCGGCCTGGATAGACGTATGACGTGATGCCGAAGACGTGGATCGGCTGTCGGTACACGACGGCAAGGCGTTCCGTAGCCCCTGCGCCTTCGAGGCGCAGGCTTTTGTTCCGCGCCTTGAAATTGGGCCTGCAATCATGACGTATAGGGCGGACCAAGCCTTCTCCGGAAACCTACCCCGTCATGGCAGCGAATCATCACCAAGCCCTCGAGGAGTTGAACGACACCCAGAAGCGCGTTCACCGTATTCTCAGCGCGGCAGAGAATCCCCTTTCGGCCTATGAGGTGCTCGATAAGCTGCGGGCCAAGGGCGCTGTCACGCCTCCGACCGTCTACCGTTCCCTCGACAAGCTCATCGAGAAGGGGCTGGCCCATCGGCTTGAGAGCCTTAACGCCTATATAGCCTGCAAACATCCCCATGATCGCGAGTTGGCGGCCTTTGCCATTTGTGAGAACTGCGGCCTTGTCACGGAATTCAGCGATTCGGGCCTCAACGAGCGCCTGACCCAGTGGAGTGATGATCATTCCTTCTGCTCCAAGAAGGTGATCGTTGAGATTCGTGGCCTCTGCTCGACCTGCTCAAAGTGATCGATAGGCTGAAACCTAAGCATCACTCATCTGATATATTGTTTCTATATAGCTCGTTTTTGGGGAACTCTCTGCTAATTCGCCAAATTCCGCTGGGGAAAATGCAGAATTGCAATACTTGATTGCAACGATAACACATTGTTCGGCCGGCACTTCACCTATATGAATAGGTAGGTTTTGAAATAACAGGAGTGTGGCCCATGAGCACCAGAGCCCTCAGAAAAGAAGAAGAAGAGAACCTCCTCCGCCGTGCGGACGATCTATGCCGTCAGAACAATCTTCGTCTGACGCCCATTCGCGAGCGCGTCTACCGCGAGCTGGTCCAGAGCGGTGGCCCGGTGGGTGCTTATGATCTCGTCGACCGTCTCAGCAGCGACAAAAAACGCCTGGCGCCCGTGACGATCTATCGGGCTCTCGACTTCCTGCGGGATGCCGGCCTCGTTCACCGCCTGGCCACGCAGAACTCCTACGTGGTCTCCCATGGCCAGCCGGACGTGAACGCCATGAAGATCATGTTCGTGGATTCCAAGACCGGCGAAACCATCGAGGTTCATTCCACGGAAGTGGCAGAGGCCGTCCGCAAGGCTGCCGAGCAGGCCGGCTTCAAGTCGGTCTCGCCCTTCATGGAAGTCGAAGGCGAGCTCGCCCGTTAAGGCTGCTTCCAATCGGATTTAAGGAGGGGATGGAGCCCCCAGTCGCCCCTACCCTTTCAGAAAAATTAAAAAGGCCGGACAGCGATGTCCGGCCTTTCTCGTTTCATTCCGCCGCCAGCGCCGCCTGATGACGGGCATGCTCTTCGCCCGTCCGGCCGCTCCTGGCGGTCTCCTTGGAGATGTAGGTGTAGAACATCGGCACCACGAAGAGCGTAAAGATCGTGCCGATCGACATGCCTGACGCGATCACGAGGCCCATGGAAAAGCGAGCCGCCGCACCCGCACCGCTGGCATAAAGCAGCGGAGCGACGCCGAGCACCATGGCCGCCGTGGTCATGAGGATCGGGCGCAGACGGACGCGGGCCGCCTCCTGGATCGCTTCTCGCTTGTTGACTCCGCGCTTCTCCTTCAGCTCGTTGGCGAACTCCACCATCAGAATGCCGTGCTTGGTGATGAGCCCCACGAGGGTGATCAGGCCGACCTGCGTGTAGATGTTGAGCGTCGCCAGCCCCACGTTCAGGAAGATCATGGCGCCGAACATGGAGAGCGGCACCGACATCATGATGATGAACGGATCGCGGAAGCTCTCGAACTGCGCGGCCAACACCAGATAGATCACGATGACGGCGAGACCGAAGGCGAGCAGAATGGAGCTTCCTTCCTGGACTTCGAGGCGCGACTGGCCGGCGTAATCCTCGTAGAAGCCTTGAGGCATCACCTCCCGCGCGATGGAGCGCAGAGTGGCCAGCCCCTCCGACGTGGTCACGCCGGGCAAGGGCAACGCCGAGATGGTGGCCGCATTGAGCTGGTTGAACTGCTCGATCGTCGCAGGTGCGGCATCCGTCTCGATCCGCACCAGAGCCGAGAGCGGGACCATGGAGCCATCCGCCGCCCGTACATAATACTGGCCCAGAAGCTCCGGATTCAGGCGGTCGGACTGACGGACCTGGCTCACGACGTCATAGCTGCGGTTGTCCCGATCAAACTTCGAGATCGGGGCTCCACCGACGAGCGCGCCCAACGTGGTGCCGATCTGACTGACCGGCACACCGAGAGCCGCCGCGCGATCGCGATCCACCGTAATGCGCGCCCGAGGCGTCTCGTACGAAATCGAGTTCTGCACGACGATGAACTTGCCCGATTTCTGAGCACGCTGACGCACCTGTTCCCCGACTTCGTAGGCCTGCGCCGGATCGCCGATGGTCCGCAGCACGTACTGGATCGGGAGACCGCCGCCGGCGCCTGGCAGCGACGGAGGCGCGAAGACGAAGGCTTGCAGGCCGCCATTCTCGTTCAGCAGGTTCTGAATTTCCTGCTTGGTCTGCGCGCCCTTCTTCTCGCGCTCGTTCCACGGTTTCAGCTTGAAACCGACGAAGCCTCCGCCGCCCCCGTCGATGCCGACGATGAGGAAGCTGGCGTCGATCTCAGGGATGTTCTCGGCCGCTCCCGTGAACTGCTTCGAGAACTCCTGCGTATAATCTGCGGTCGCATATTTCGGCGCGTTGACGAGACCGAGATAGGCGCCCTGGTCCTCTTCCGGCGCGAGCTCGGATGAGGTCTTCGAGAAGAGATAGCCCGTCGTCCCGAGCAGAGCGAACACGATGATGAGCGTGACGGGGCGATAGTCGAGCGAGCCCTTCAGGCGACGCCCATACCAGTTCTCGAGGCGCGTGAAGGTGCTGTCGACGAACCTCGCGAACCGGCTCTGTCCGGCATGGGACTTCAGGAGCTTCGACGACATCATGGGTGAGAGCGTGATCGCGATGACGCCCGAGATGATCACCGCACCGGCGAGGGTGAAGGCGAACTCGCGGAAGAGCGAGCCGGTCAGGCCCTGCGTGAAGCCGATGGGCGCATACACGGCCGCTAGCGTGATCGTCATCGACACGATGGGCAGGAAGATCTCCTTCATGCCCACGATGGCGGCATCGACCGGCTTCAGCCCCTCCTCGATGTGGCGGTGGATATTCTCCAGAACCACGATGGCGTCATCGACCACGAGGCCGATGGCGAGCACCATCGCCAACAGGGTCAGAAGGTTGATCGAGTAGCCCAGCGCATAGAGGAAGAAGCAAACGCCGATAAGCGAGAGCGGAATCGTCACGATGGGGATCAGCACCGAGCGGAACGAGCCCAGGAACAGCAGGATCACCACCACCACGATGAGCGCTGCCTCACCGATGGTCTTGAACACCTCCTCGATCGAGGCCGAGATGAAGTCCGAGGCATCGTAGACGATCTGCACGGTCATGCCCTTGGGCAGGGTCGGACGGATCTGCTCGATGGCTTTCGTCACTTCCTCGGCGACCGTCAGCGGGTTGGCTGACGGCGTCGGTGTCACGCCGATGAAGGTGCCTTCCTTGCCGTTGAAGCTCACCTTGACGTCCGTGCTCTTGGGCCCGAGTTCCACATCGGCCACGTCGCGCAGGCGCACGACTTGGTCGCCGTTCGAGCGGATCGGCAGCGCACCGAAGGTTTCCGGCGTCTGCAGAGTGGTCTGCATCTGCAGCGAATAGGCGACGTACTCGTTCTGCGTCTTGCCGGGAGCCGCGAGGAAGTTGTTGGCGCTGATTGCCGACACCACGTCGCCGGCGGTCACGCCACGGGCGGCGAGGCGCACGGGGTCCATCCACACACGCATGGCGAAATCGCGTCCGCCGAGGATTTCGGCATTGCCGACACCGTCGAGAGTGGCAAAGCGCGGCTGCACCACGCGCGTCAGGAATTCCGACACCTGTTCCGGGTTCATCTCCGTCGAGGCGAAGGTGATGTACATGAGGGCGAAGGTCTGGCCCGTGCCCTTCACGATCACCGGATCCTCAGCCTCCTGCGGAAGCTGCGCGCGCACCTGCTGCACCTTCGCGGTGACTTCCGTGAGAGCCGCGTTGGGATCGGTGTTCAGGCGCATGCGCACGGACACCGTGCTCACGCCGAGGCGGCTCTGCGTCGTGACGTAATCGACGCCTTCCGCACTGGACACGGACTTAGCGATGGGCGTGCTGATGAAGCCCTGGATCAGGTCCGCGCTCGCGCCCGTATAGGCCGTCGTAATGGTGATCGTGGTTTCCTCGACCTCAGGATACTGACGCACCTGAAGGTTCATCAGACCCTGCGCACCGAGCAACAGGATCAGGAGGCTCACCACCATCGACAGGACGGGGCGGCGAATGAATAGCTCTGTGAAACTCATGGCGTTTTGCCTATTGCCCGTTCGCGAGCTTGGTCGCGTCGAGCCTCGTCACGTCAATGCTGTTATTGATCTTGACCGTCGCGCCGGCCTGCAGCTTGTTCTGCCCCGAGGCGACGACCTGCTGGCCCGGTGTGATGCCGGAGAGGACTTCGAGAACACCGCCGCGACGGCGGCCGGTTTTCACGAAGACCTGACGTGCGACCTGGACCTGGTTGCCTGCACGCTCTTCCTGCTCGATCGTATAGACGTAGTCACCGTAGAGGCTGGTGATAACCGCCGTCTGTGGCACGGTGATGACGTTCGGCTCCTCGGGCAGGACCACCTCCACATGAAGGAACTGGCCGGGCAGAACCGCCCTTGCCTTGTTGTCCTCGATGAGAGCCTGCACGGAAACGAGGCGTGTCTTCGGATCGACCCGCGGATCCTTGCCTGTGACATGGCCCTTGAACGGGAGATCGGCCTCATTCACGCCGATGCGCACTTCCTGGCCAAGCTTGATGTTGTTGGCCATCTGCTCGGGAACGGTGAAGTCAACCTTCATCGAATCGAGATCCTGGAAGCTCGCAATCACCGAACCGGGCTGAAGATACTGCCCGACATCGACCCGCGGAATGCCGATCACACCCGAGAAGGGCGCCTTCAGAGCCTTCTGCTCGAGAGTCGCCTGGAGGCGTGCAAGGCGGGAGCGTGCGGCTGCGAGCAGGGCACTCGCCTGATCGAGGTTGGCCTCCGTACCATAGCCGCGCGCGGACAGGGTCTTGGCGCGCTCGAAGGCGCTCTCCGCGGTCTTCACCGCTGCCTGGACGTCCTGAATGTCCGCGCGCTCGACGGTATCGTCGAGCTGAACGAGAACGTCGCCTTCACGGATGCTCTGGTTCGCTTTGAACTTGATCTCCTTGACGATGCCCGGCGTCTCAAAGGCGAGTTCGACACCATTCGCCGCCCGAGCCGTGCCGATGGCGCTGATGCTCGGCGTCCAGGTCTTGGCCTCGACCTTGGCAGCGGTCACGGCCTGCGGCGGCTGCTGCATGTTGGCGAAGAACTGGGTGATCATCTTGTCCCGGAAGATGTTGAACCCCACCAGGCCGGCACAGAGCAAGATCGCAAAAATGAAGACGAGACTAACGATGATGCGCCGTTTCATAGGCTTCTTCCAGGAGTTACAGGCCCGCCGAGCGGGTTTAAAGATGAAGATGGGGGTGCGGCATTAGCTCAACTTGCCCTTGACGCCAATGCTGCGGCAGCATTTATATACCGACTGGACGGTTTAGTTGCAAGAGTAGCGAATGTTCGAGAATGTTCGAGGCCGCAAGAGTTCCCGCGAGAAGATTCTCGACGCGGCCGCGGAACTTGTCGCTGAAATCGGGGCCGGTCGCCTTACGCTCGACGCAGTGGCCGAAAGGGCCGGCCTCAGCAAGGGGGGGCTTCTCTACAACTTCCCGAGCAAGGACGCGCTGTTGCAGGCGATGATCCAGCGCATGATCGATCAGGTCTCGGAGGCCAAGGAGGCTCTGCGCGACCAGATGGAGCCCGGGCCCAACCTGGAAGCCCGCGTAGCCACCACGAGCCTGCTGAACATGTGCTGTGGTGGCACGATGCAGGAGATCGCCACCGGCATGATGGCCGCCGCCGCCGAAAACCCTCGCCTGCTCGACCCGGTGCGTCAGGTGATCGCCGCAACAGTGGAACAATTGAAGACACGGTCGGACGATGTCGAGGCGGCCCTCCTCGGCTGGCTTGCTGTCGAGGGCCTCAGCAATCTGGAAATGCACAGGCTCAGCCCGTTCTCGGATCAGGACCGGGAGCGGATTGTCGGCATGATCAACCGCCTGCTCACCAAGGGCATTGCGCCATAGAACTGTTCCCTTTCGTAGAAACAGCTCCTTTTCTTCCGCTTGGCCGCATTTCTTGGCAGCGAACCGGATCTCCTTCGCCGAAAGTCCTCTAAGCCATCCAGCCCGGATCGCTCAGCACCTCTTCTGTATGCTCTCCGAGGCGCGGCGAGGGACGCGCGGCCGCCATGGGTTCGCCATTCATGACGATCGGCGAACGCACGGACGGGATCGCACCACCCTTCGCAACGGCAGAAGGAAGGTCGATCTTCATGCCCCGTGCGATCACCTGAGGATCGGCGAACACATCCTCCACGGTGTTGATGGGCCCCGCCGGAACGCCTTGCTTTTCAAGCGCCGCCAGCAGAGCCTCGCGCGTAGTCTGAAGCGTGAGCTTGGTGAGGATCGGCACGAGTTCGGCACGGTGACGCACACGTCCCGCATTGGTGGCGAAACGTTCGTCCTGCACGAGCTCGGGCTGCCCCAGGACGGCGGCGAAACGGGAGAACTGCCCATCGTTGCCCACCGCTACGATGACATGGCCATTGGATACCGGAAACACCTGATAGGGCACGATGTTGGGATGCGCATTGCCCATGCGGCGGGGCGACTTGCCGGAGGCCAGGTAATTCATGGCCTGATTGGCCAGTACGCTCGTCTGCACGTCGAGAAGCGCCATATCGAGATGGGCCCCCTCTCCCGTCTGATCGCGACGGCGCAGGGCCGCGAGAATACCGACGACGGAGTAGACGCCCGTGAAGATATCGACATAGGCCACGCCGATCTTCTGCGGCTCGCCCTCCGGGTCGCCGGTGAGATCCATGATCCCGCCGAGGCCCTGGATCATGAAGTCGTAGCCAGCGCGCGACGCATAGGGTCCGCTCTGACCGAAGCCCGTGATGGAGCAATAGACGAGGCGCGGATTGACGCTTTTGAGGCTTTCGTAATCGAGTCCGTATTTCTTCAGCCCGCCGACCTTGAAGTTCTCGATCACCACATCGGCATGGGCCGCGAGCTTGCGCACGAGCGCCTGCCCCTCCGCGTTCTCGAAGTCGACCGCGATGGAGCGCTTGCCCCGATTACAGGAATGGAAATACGCCGCCGACAGGTCGCCGCCATCGGCGGCCTCCACGAAAGGAGGTCCCCACCCGCGCGTGTCGTCGCCCGCGCCGGGGCGCTCCACCTTCACCACGTCCGCGCCGAGATCGGCGAGCATCTGACCAACCCAGGGGCCGGCGAGAATGCGGGCAAGTTCGAGGACCTTGAGACCTGCAAGCGGCTTCATGAAAATCAATCCATCACGGCATCGAGGCCGCGCTTCAATCCGATGAACGAGGAGACACGGCGTGCCGCCAGCAATGTGCCGGCGACGTAGGGAGCGGCAGACGATCCGGCATCGTGGCGGATCACGAGGCGTTCGTTGTTCGCACCGAAAACGGCCTCGCAGGACAGAACGAAGGACGGCATGCGCAGAGAATGGACCTGCACCGGCTCCTTAGCGCCGAGAGCGCCACCGCGCGTTTCACGCACACCGGCCAGCTCGCCGACCGGTTTCGATGTCGCAGGCTGGCGCATGTCGCTCAAGAGTTCGGCGAGTTCGCGCGCCGTGCCGGAAGGTGTATCGGGTTTCGTGGCGGATGCGTAGTCGATCACCTCCACGTCCGGCACATAGCGGGCGGCCTCCAACGCGAAACGGCGCAGCAGCGTCGCCGTGATCGAGAAGTTGCCCGCTGCGAGCACGCCCCGCTCGGCATCGATGGCATGACGGTCGATCTCCGCATAATCACCGGCGGAGAGGCCCGACGTGCCGATCACGACGGAACGGCCATGAGCCAGCGCAGTCAGAGCATGCCCTTTGACGGCGTCGGGCTTGGTGTAGTCGATCACTACGTCGGATGGTGCTTCCAGGGCCTCTTCGAGCGTCGCGCTGACCTTAACGCCGAGCCGGGCGAGGCCAGCGGCTTCGCCGGCATCCTGCCCCGCCGCGCTGCGACTGACCGCGCCGACGAGTTCCAGATCGTCGGCGGCGACGATCGCCTCCACCAGCGCCCTGCCGACCCAGCCCGTCGATCCTGCCAGAGTGATCCGAAGAGACATGTGGCTCACCATTTCCTTTCACGACGAAGCGAAGAGGGCTCCTCGATGTCCCCTCCCCACGAGGGGGAGGAGAGGTTTCGGCGCAGACTTGTTTTAGAAGAACGCCTGCAGGCCCGTCTGCGCGCGGCCAAGGATGAGAGCGTGCACGTCGTGCGTGCCCTCATAGGTGTTCACCGTCTCCAGGTTCTGCGCGTGGCGCATCACATGGTACTCTTCCTGAATGCCATTGCCGCCGTGCATGTCGCGGGCCGCCCGGGCGATCTCGAGAGCCTTGCCGCAGTTATTGCGCTTGACGAGCGAGATCATCTCCGGAGCCATGCGGCCTTCGTCGAAGAGACGACCGACGCGAAGGGACGCATGGAGGCCGAGGGTGATCTCGGTCATCATGTCCGCGAGCTTCTTCTGCACGAGCTGAGTGGCCGCGAGCGGCTTGTCGAACTGCCTGCGGTCGAGCGTGTATTGGCGCGCCCGGTGCCAGCAATCTTCCGCCGCCCCCATGGCGCCCCAGGAAATGCCATAGCGCGCGCGGTTGAGGCAGCCGAACGGACCTTTGAGGCCGGAGACGTTTGGCAGCAGCGCATCCTCGCCGACCTCGACCCCGTCCATGACGATCTCGCCGGTAATGGAGGCGCGTAGCGAGAGCTTGCCGCCGATCTTGGGCGCGGAGAGGCCCTTCATCCCCTTCTCCAGCACGAAGCCGCGGATCTGGTTGTCATGAGCTTCCGACTTCGCCCACACCACGAACACGTCCGCGATGGGAGAGTTCGAAATCCACATCTTCGAACCCTTCAGGCGATAGCCGCCGTCGATCTTCTCGGCGCGGGTCTTCATGCCGGCCGGGTCAGAGCCTGCGTCCGGCTCGGTCAGACCGAAGCAGCCCACAAACTCGCCCGAGGCGAGCTTGGGCAGGTACTTCCGGCGCTGTTCTTCGGAGCCATATGCATAGATGGGATACATGACGAGGGACGACTGCACGCTCATCATGGAGCGATAACCGGAATCGACGCGCTCCACCTCACGGGCGACAAGGCCGTAAGAGACATAGGAAGCGCCTGCGCAGCCATATTCCTCCGGCAGGGTCACGCCCAGGAGGCCGAGCTCGCCCATCTCGTTAAAGATCTCGCGATCCGTACGCTCCTCGCGATAGGCCTCGATCACGCGCGGCAGGAGCTTGTCCTGAGCGTAGGCGCGGGCCGTGTCGCGGATCATGCGCTCGTCATCGGTGAGCAGATCGTCAAGGAGAAGCGGATCGTCCCACTTGAGCTTCGCGATTTCCTGGTGTGCACCTGCCATGATGAGCAATCCTCTTACGTGTAGCGCGGGAGGTTATTCCGGAACCCGGTCAAACCTATTGAATTTTGCCGGAAAAATCGCGCTGGACAGAGGAGAAGTAAAGCGACATCTTCGCAGCAGGTTATTCGAAAACGGAATGAACTGGTGCTCCGTCGCGGCTTTCTGCCCAATATCGGCAATCTCCTCGCCTTCGAGGCCACGGCCCGTCATGGCAGCGTCTCCCGCGCGGCGGAGGAGCTGAACCTCACTCAGAGCGCTGTCTCCCGGCAGATCCAGCAGCTCGAAGACTCCCTTGGCGTGTCTCTGTTCAGCCGCTCCCGCCAGCGGGTAGTACTGACGGATGTCGGCCGTCTCTATGCGTCGCAGGTCCGCAACACCCTTACGGAGCTCTCAGATGCCACTCACCAGGCTATCGCGCTTTCGGGCACGAGCGGGGTCCTGAACCTCGCAACGCTGCCGACATTCGGCACCCGCTGGCTTATTCCCCGCATTTCGCACTTTCTGGCCAAGCACCCGAGCGCAACCGTGAATTTCGGCGTGCGCCTCGTTCCGTTCGACTTCTCTGCAGAGCCCTTCGATGCGGCGATTCATTTCGGCGAGCCTCATTGGCCCGGCGCGGTTTGCGACCTGTTGCGGAGGGAGGAAGCCGTTCCCGTCTGCAGCCCGGCTTACCGGGAGCGGGAGAAGATCGGCTCCCCGCAGGACCTTTCCCGGGCGACCCTGCTGCAGCAGAGCACCCGACCGACCGCCTGGGCGGAATGGTTCGCGAGCGTGAGCGTGGATGCCGGCAACCCCATGCGCGGTCCTCGATTCGAACAATTCGCGATGGTCGCGCAGGCTGCCGCCGCGGGGTTGGGGGTCGGCCTGATCCCCCATTTCCTGATTGCGGACGAGCTCGCCGCAGGACGTCTCGAGATTCTTTTCCCGCAAAGCATCCTGAGCGTCGGAGCCTATTATCTCGTCTACCCGGAGCACAAGGCAGAGGCCCCCCTGGTGCGCTCCTTCCGCGATTGGATCCTCGCGGAAAGCGGTCAGGGATAGGCGCGCTGCGGCTTCAGGATGCGCATGCTCAGGGTGAAGGCCACCCAGCCGCAGACGGCGATGCCGCCGACCATCGACAGCGACGTGCCGTCGTAGAGGACGCTGACCAGCGCGATCAGGACCGCACCGGTGCTGAGCTGCAGAGTGCCCATGAGCGCGGATGCCGTTCCTGCAATCGGTCCGTGCTCCTCCAGAGCCAACACCGCCGTCGACGGGATGACGTAGCCGAGGCAGCCAAACGAGAGGAACAGGAGCCCCCACAGCATGTAGGCGTTGTCCGCACCTGCGAGGGTCAGGGCGAGCAGCAGGCTCACCAGAGCAGCGAAAGCAGAAATGGCGATTCGCACCACCCGCTCGGCGCCGAAACGGCGCATGAACACGCTGTTGAACTGTGCGCTGCCGATGAAGGCGATCGCATTGGACGCGAAGATCATGCTGTAATGCGACGGGGACAGGCCGAAATGCTCGATGAAAATCACGGAGGAGCCCGCGAGATAGGCAAAGAAGCTCGCCTGGCTGAATCCGCCGATGAGGGCGAGCCCCCGAAAGCGCTGATCCTTGAGAAGCCTCCTGTAAGCGGTAAACGTCTGGGTCAGGCTCTGCCGGCCTGCATCGGCGGGCCTCGTTTCAGGAAGCAGGAATAGAAGAACCGCCAATCCTCCAAGGCCGATCGCCGCGATGGCCCAGAAGATGAAGCGCCAGCTGAAAAACTCGGTCAGGGTGCTGCCGGCGAGCGGAGCAAGGATCGGCGATACGCTGAAGACCAGCATCATGGTCGCCATCAGGCGCGCCGCCTCATGGCCCGTATGCAGATCGCGAATGATCGCCCGCGGGATCACCATGGCCGCGCACGAGCCGACTCCCTGCAGAAAACGAAACGCAATCAGCGTTTCCACATCCGGGGCGTAGCTGCAGCCGATGCTCCCGAGAATGAACAGCCCCAAGCCGCCATAGAGAGGGGGCTTACGCCCGAAGCGATCAGAGAGCGGGCCATAGGCCAGCTGGCACACGGCCACTGCCAGGAAGAAGCTCATCAGGCTCATCTGGACAGCGCCCACATCGACCTGGAATTCGCGCGCGATCGCCGGGAAGGCCGGCAGGTACATGTCGATGGCGAATGGGCCGATGGCGGACAGCATGCCGAGAACGAGCGCATTGCGCAGAAAAGCGGATCGCATGGGGTAAAGGCTCTCAGGCCTGGGTTCTTGAAGCGGAATCGAGAGACGGCCCGGCCCCAGATCTCAGGTCGGGGGAAGGACTTTTGAAGTCGCCTAGGCTGGCGGTCAAAGCCGCGCAACGGAGAACGTGCCCCTGCTTTTAGGCTCTGACGGTCTCCCGTCAAGCAGGTTCCCGGAGGTTTTCAAGGACAACAATCCCGTAGCCCGGTCGGTGCTTACGTTTCGTTAACTATGTTTGGCCATGTCTGGGTAAGGACTCCTCAGATGCGTCGGATCCTTGGGGTGAAGCCTTCCTGGACAAGCCCATTCCGAAAGCCGGCCAGCCGCCAGAAGCGACCTCCTCATGCTGTTCTTCCGCCCCCGTGATCCAAACGACCTCTGCGCCCCGACGCTTGAGGCGCGCACTGGTTCGGAAGGAGGTTGGGCCAGAGGCATCAAGGCGGCCTTCCTGATGCTGCCTCTACTTGCAACCGCTTGCACGACGCGATCCGAGCTCGGCTTCGCCACCCTCATGAGCGAGGTTCCCTCCACTCGCGCGGTTATCGTGCCGCCCCCGGGTGGGCCCTCCATCGTGGCCGTCCTGCAACGTAGTTACAAAAATGGCGTCTCGCAGGAAATCGCTCTGTCGACAGCCTCCCTCACTCCCGGACAAAACGCCTTCTATGCGAGCCTCGCCAGCGGAACCGCCCCCCCGTCCGAAATCGAGGATGTCCTCAATCTGCCGCCCATGACGGAGGATCGGATCCAGAGGGAAATGGAAGAGCGTCTACCCGGCATTGAGATGCAGACCTCCCTCGTCTACGTGCAGAACAAGTACGGCCCCTTCGGCTTCGCCACTGGCCGGTCCGCCAGCGGCGACATGTGCCTCTATGCCTGGCAGCGGATCGAACCCGATAAACCCGCCATCCTGGTGCCCGGCGGAATCATATCCGTTCGCCTGCGACTGTGCGATGCGGCAGCCACTCCCGAGCAGCTCCTGCGTAGCATGTACGGTTTCACCATCTCGGCCTATTACACGTCCGGCTCCTGGAACCCCTATGGCGAACCACCTCAGGTGCCTGCGCATCTTGGCGAGATCGACGCGCCGATCTATCCGCTGGGCATGAACAGCGCGGCACCCGCAACCGTCATCCGCGAGCGGCGGGTGCAGGTGCGGACCGGCCCAGGCACGGCGCAACGCATGGTCGATAAGGATACCCTCCTTCCTTCACAGCCTCCGCAGACCACGGTTCCTGCACCTCAGGAGCCGGTTGCATCTCCCCAGACCGGATATCCAGTGGTGCCGCCACCGCCTTCACAGTAAAAGCCAAGAGACGCTACGGTAATTAAGTTTCATTACATCAGAAAAAATTTACCAGCACGACAAAAACTCCTAAAGAACACAGGAACAATATTGTATCGATAGCGATAGACCTTCAGCAGTTCCTCGCTTATGCGTGAGGTCAAGCATATAACAACCTAGACTGAGAACATGGATGCGTAGGGGTGCACTCGTAGCCTTATGGGCGGTGGCGGCGATGCTCATCGTCCTGCTGGTCGCCCTTCCCATCAGCCTTCAGACTCATCTCGTGGCAGGCCTTGTCGTCGTGGCCTGCATGATCGTGCTGAAATTCTTCAGGGCGCAGGGCGTCTGGCGTGTCATTGCATTGTCCTTGGGCACGGCCATTGTGCTGCGCTACGTCTTCTGGCGCACGACGAGCACCATTCCACCTGTCACTGAGCTTGCGAACTTTATTCCTGCAATCCTGCTGTACATCGCGGAGATGTACAGTGTGATGATGCTCTTCTTGAGCCTCTTCGTGGTGGCGAGCCCGATGCCCTCGCGCAAGTCACCGCAGATCGATCCCGAGAATCTTCCGACCGTCGACGTTTTCGTACCCAGCTACAACGAGGATGCAAGCCTTCTGGCGACAACCCTCGCTGCCGCGAAAGCTATGAGCTATCCGGCGGAAAAATTCACCGTCTGGCTTCTCGACGATGGTGGAACCGACGAAAAGTGCAATTCGGACAATGCCAACGCAGCCGAAGCGGCCCGTGCGCGGCGCGCTGAACTCCAGACGCTCTGCACGGCCCTCGACGTCAAATACCTGACCCGTGCCCGCAACCTTCATGCCAAGGCAGGCAACCTCAACAATGGCCTCGACCATTCGACAGGCGATCTCGTTGCCGTCTTCGACGCGGATCATGCACCGGCTCGCAGTTTCCTGGAGGAAACCGTCGGTTTCTTTAGCGCCGACAAAAACCTATTCCTAGTCCAGACGCCACACTTCTTCATCAATCCCGATCCGCTCGAGCGCAATCTCGGCACCTTTCAGACGATGCCCTCGGAGAACGAGATGTTCTACGGCATCATTCAGCGTGGCTTGGACAAGTGGGACGCGGCATTCTTCTGCGGCTCTGCCGCCGTGCTCCGGCGCGAGGCCCTGCAGGAGACGAACGGCTTCAGCGGCTTGAGCATCACCGAAGATTGCGAAACCGCGCTCGAACTGCATTCACGCGGCTGGAGCAGCGTCTATGTCGACAAGCCGCTGATTGCTGGCCTTCAGCCTGATACCTTCGCCAGCTTCATCGGCCAGCGCTCCCGCTGGGCGCAGGGCATGATGCAGATCCTGCGTTTCCGCTTCCCTCCCCTGAAGCGCGGACTGAAGTTCACGCAGCGCCTGGCCTATATGTCCAGCACTCTGTTCTGGCTCTTCCCGTTCTCGCGGTTCTGCTTCCTTGTGTCCCCGCTCTGCTATCTTTTTTTCTCACTGGAGATCTTCACGGCGTCGGGTGGTGAGTTCCTGGCCTACACGTTCACCTACATGATGGTGAACTTCATGATGCAGAACTATCTCTACGGTCGTTACCGCTGGCCTTGGATCTCCGATCTCTACGAGTACATCCAGACCATCTATCTCCTTCCCGCGATTCTGTCGGTGATCGCCAACCCGAAGAAGCCGACCTTCAAGGTCACGTCCAAAGGCGAGTCCATGCTGGAGAGCCGCGTCTCGGAACTCGGCATGCCCTACTTCGTCATCTTCGGCATCTTGCTGCTCGGCGTCGTCGCCACCGGCATCCGCGTGTGGCTGGAGCCTTACAAGGCCGATCTGACTCTGGTGACGGGCGCCTGGAACGTGCTCAACCTCATCATTGCGGGTTGCGCATTGGGCGTCGTATCGGAGCGCGCGTCGCGACGCATGAGCCACCGCGTGCACATCGACCGCACTTGCCGTTTCCTGTTCGGCGACGAGATCATCGAGGCGTCGGTGCGCGACATTTCCGTGGGTGGCGCGCGTCTGCATGTAGCGCCCTCCCACGAACCAAGCCTCAAGAGGGGCGCGCTCGGAACCATTGAGTTCATGCCCCACGCCGACCTTCCGACGCAGCAGATGCCAATCGAGATCCGCAAGGTCGGCATGGACGACAAGGGCCTGTTGCTGGGCTGTCGCTTCCTCATCGAAACACCTGAGCACCACAAGCTCGTCGCCGATCTCGTCTTTGCGAATGCGGATCAGTGGAGTGCGTTCCAGAAGCGCCGCCATCAGGACATCGGCGTACTGCGCGGTACGCTTTGGTTCTTCATGGTCTCTCTCTATCAGACAGGACGAGGCCTTTCCTATCTCTTCGGCCTGCAACGAATTGGTTTGTCCAAGCCGCCGGTTCCGTCCGTTGCATCGACCGTGAAATAGAGGCCTGCCGTGCGCTCCCTTCTGATCCCTCTCCTCATCACCTTCGAACTGCTTGGGGTACGAATGGCAGCGGCGCAGGGCGCTCCCTTCAACATGGGAACCTCCCCTGCCACGCCGCCGGCGAGTGCGAACCAGCCCGCACAGCCTCAGACGCCTCAGCGGGTGGCTCCGCCTGCCACGTTCGACATGCGCGGCTCCTCCCCCGCGCCGCAGGTCCCGGCCCCACAAAGCGCGCCCTCAGCACCGAAAAACTCCGCAGCGCCCTTTCAGATTGCGCCGAGCGGGTCGGCGCCGCCCCTCTCATCCGGGCCCTCCGTTCCGACGATCCCCGCCCGGCCCGCCGTCGTTCGCATCGAACGGCCGATCCTGCCCTTCGAGACCATTCGCCTGGAGGGCGAAACGGATGCGCAATCCTGGACGTTTCACCTGACTCAGGATGAGGCGTCGAGCGGCGCATCGATCGCGGTCGGATACAAGAACGCCGTCGTGGTCATGCCGGAAGGCTCTCGGCTGAGGATCGTGATCAACGGCGAGACCGTGGTCGACACGCCCATCAAGTCCTCCGAAGACATCAAAAGCGTGACCGCCACGATACGGCCGGGTCTCCTGCGCGCCGGATTGAACTTCATCCGCATGGAGGCCTTCCAGCGCCACCGGACGGACTGCACCATCGCTGCCACCTATGAGCTCTGGACCGACGTGGATTCGGCATCGACCAAGCTCATCTTCGCCGAAGGCGCCACGAAAACTCTGCGCAGCCTCGAGGACCTTCCTGCTGTCGGTGTCGATGCCTCCGGCATCACGACGATCCGCGTGGTCGCCCCCAAAGTCTACCGCCCCGAAATCCGTGACCGCCTGCTGCGCCTCGTTCAACTGATCGCCTTGCGCGGACGCTATGCGCGCCCTGTGATTCAGGTGGTGGAAGCAGATCCCGGCCCCTCGCCTGTCGGCACGATCAAGGTGGTGACGGGGCTCGCCGGAGAATTGCGCGGGATGCTCCCGGGCGTACCGGACAGCGCTTTGGCCCAGCCCCTGACCATGATGCTGCAGGAGCCGGGCTCGATAGGATCGACCCTGGTTGTGTCCGGTCCGAGCTGGGGTGATCTGGATTCCGCTATCACCGTCATCGGTTCGCAGGCCATCAATATGGGGAAAGTGGACCAAGGCATCGTCGACACCGCCTCATGGCACTGGCCCGAAGTTCAAACCGCCTTCGGCCGACATTCCTTCCGCTTCGCAGATCTCGGCATCGCCACGCAGGAGTTCTCGGGCCGGCGTCTGAAGAGCCGGTTCATCCTGAATCTCCCTCCTGATTTTTATGCGACGGAGTACGGCGAGGCGCTCCTCTACATCGATGCGGCCTATACCGCGGCGGTGAAACCGGGCAGCCACGTGAACGTCTTCGTCAACGACAGGATCAGCACGCAGCTCGTGATCACGGCGCAGGGCGACATCGTCAAGCGCCACGCCATCAGGCTGCCGTTGAAACACTTCAAGTCAGGCCTCAACACCGTCTCGGTGGAGGTGGGGCTCCTGACCGATGCGGACGATCGCTGCGCGCCGGGCGAGACATTGTCGGAGGCCAACCGTTTCGTCCTCTTCGATACCAGCAGTCTCGAATTCCCCGAGTTCGGGCGCATTGGACGTCAGCCTGATCTTGGTGTGCTGAGCGCCGGTCATTTCCCCGACGAGGACATCCCGACGACTGTGGTGCTGGCCCGTCCAGATACGCTGAATATCGCTGCCGCCGGTACGTTCCTGGCCCGCATGGCGCGCAGCGCCGGCACACCCATGCGCACGCAATTCGCCAATGCCGCCTCTGCCGAGGATGCATCCGTCGTCTTCATCGGCGCCGTCGAACAGATTCCTGCCGGCCTCCTCAGCCGTGTGCGGGTCTCCGAGCACCTGCGTCTGGTCTGGCCGGCGACCCCCCTTCAGGCGGAATCGTCTTCCCATCAAGCCGCCAATTCGGACTTCACGATGGCCGTGAAGCCAACCTCGGCGGACCGCAGCAGCACCGCTTCAACCGACGAAATCCGGAAACGCTGGTCGGAGTCCTTCCGCCGACAGGGATTCCTGCAGCAGACTCTGGGCACTTTCCAGGACTGGATGGAGCGCACTTTCAGCTTGTCCCTCAACTCCCTGTCGCTCAACAAGCGTCTCGACAGTCCCTATGAACCGCCACAACGGTCGACCCTCCTCATCGCACAGAACCGGACCCCGGAAGCGGGCGTCTGGACACTCGTGACCGCCCGCACGGAGGAGGCCCTGGCCGAGGAAATGGCCCGCATGGCCGATCCGCTTCTATGGTCCAAGATTTCCGGTCGCGCGGTCGCCCTCGACCCGCGCGAATTCAAGCTGCAGGTCGAGCCGATCCAGGATTACGTCTTCGTTCAGACGCAGCCGTTTTCCCTGTCGAACATGCGCCTCGTCGCGGCAAACTGGATGTCGGCCAACATTCTCCAATATGCGCTGCTCATGGTGGCGTGCT
Organism: Microvirga sp. HS2; assembly: GCF_055792805.1. Classification (NCBI taxonomy): domain Bacteria; kingdom Pseudomonadati; phylum Pseudomonadota; class Alphaproteobacteria; order Hyphomicrobiales; family Methylobacteriaceae; genus Microvirga; species Microvirga sp. HS2. The sequence continues at coordinate 99,526 of NZ_JBVVAJ010000011.1, read as the reverse complement.
GCCTGCTGCTGGGAGCTGGAACCTATCTGCTCCTCAAGCGTCTGGGACGGCCTTCATGAGAATTCTCGCTGGGCGCAGCTCGCCGTTCCTGTCCTGGCTTCTCGCCGGGCTTCTCGCGATCACCACTTCGACATCGCCGTCCTGGAGCCTGTCCGTGCAGCCTCTGAACGTGATCGGTACGCTTGCTCCAGCAGAGTGGGAAGCCTATCGCTCCCGCTTCATCGAGGACAACGGGCGCATCGTCGACAATGCCAACGGCAATATAAGCCACAGCGAGGGCCAAGGCTACGGCCTCCTGCTGGCACTGGCCGCCAACGACCGTGTCACTTTCGAACGCATCTGGACCTTCGTCTTCACCGAATTGCTGATCCGCGACGACGGGCTGGTCGCATGGAAATGGGACCCCAAGGCCAAGCCTCGGGTCACGGACCGCAACAACGCGACCGATGGAGACATTCTCATCGCCTATGCGCTGGCGAAGGCCGGCACCGCCTGGAAGGAGCCCAGATATACGGCGGCCGCGCAGAAGCTTGCCAAAGCCATTGGCAAGAACACCTTCGGGCGCGATCGTGGATCCGTCTTCCTCCTTCCGGGCGCGGAGGGCTTCAACGAGGGCGAGCGCCCGGACGGGCCGGTCGTCAACCTGTCCTATTGGGTCTTCGAAGCATTTCCCGTGCTCGCGGGCCTCGCGCCGGAATACGAGTGGAATCGCGTCTGGCGGGAAGGCGTGGAGCTGCTTCAGCAAGCCACGTCCGGCCGCATCCGGCTTCCTGCCGACTGGATCTCCATTCAAAGCAGAATGCAGACCAAGCCCGCTGACGGCTTTCCTCCGGAGTTCGGTTACAACTCGTTAAGGATACCGCTTTACCTTCTCAGAGCAGGAATGACCGATTTGGAGTGGCTACGAGCTCTCAAGCAGCGTTGGTCTGCAGAGAACGAGGGGGTCGCCATCGTCAACGTCGTGACGGGAAGCATCCGGGAGCGGCCGAACGATCAAGGCTACGCTCTCCTTTCCGCCGCACTGGCCTGCGCGCTGGACGGAACACCTGTTCCCGAACCGCTGAAGACCTTCGAGCAGCAGCTCTACTATCCGTCGACCTTGTATTTGATAACGAAGTCCTGGCTTGGTGAAAAACATCCGCAATGCGTTTAGTTAGCAGCGCCATAACGATTGCGATCCTTGTTCTGGGCTTCGCGGCAATCGCGCAACAGGATGGAAAGGAGAGCGGCCAATCGCCTTCCTCGCCGCCTCCTGCGCCTGCCCCATCGAGCAACCAGCCGCAGGTGGACGAATCGGCCCTGCGCTACTTCGCATCCCAAGGCGACACGCGCCGGGTGAATGCGGAGATCGCCCGGCTACGCGCGCTCTATCCGAACTGGACGCCGCCGAGCGACCTGTCCCAGCTCTCCGGAGCGGTCACGGTCGATCCGATCATCGACCGGCTATGGAATCTCTACAAGGAAGACCGCATCGCCGAGGTGCGCGCGGCCATTGCGGAACGCCAGTCCACGGACCCGAACTGGAAGCCCCCGGCGGAACTGTTGACGGCGCTCGAAACCGTCGAGGCCCGCCGACGGCTCACGAACGCGTCCGATTCCGGCCAGTGGCGCACGGTTCTCTCCGTCGCTACCGAAAATCCGAACCTTCTAACCTGCGTGAACGTGGACGTGCTCTGGCGTGTCGCCGAGGCCTTCGCCAAGACGGAGCAGACCGACCGCACGCGCGACGTCTATACCTATCTCCTCACCAACTGCTCCAACCCCGGTGAACGCCTGGCGACTGTGCAGAAGGCTCTCGGCCTCGTGCCGGACAACCAGGTAGCGGATCTGCTGCAGTTCGAGCGCAAAACCGGCGACGAGCCCGACAACTTCGATTCCATTCGCGAGGAGCTGGCGCGCCGCCGCGCCGAGCGCGCATCGAACGACGAGAAGATGACGGCCACCGCGGAGGATCTTGCCGTCGTCGAACGCCTGACCCGCAACTCGGACGAACCCGGCCCGGTCCTGGTCCTCGCTTGGTACAATTATCACCACGGCAATCCCGCGCGAGCGCTCGAGCTGTTCAAGACCGCGCTCGACCGCAAGGGCGGGAACAAGGCCGCGGAAGGATACGCCATGTCTCTGCGCGCGCTCGAGCGCCTCGCGGAGGCCGAGGCCTTCGCCTATGACTGGCGGGACAAGGCCCCAGAGAACATGAAGGTCTATCTCGACGTGGCGACGGCCCTGTTGTCTCAGGATCCGCCGCCGCGTCTCGAGACACGCATCGTATCGCGCATCGTTCCCGTGGTCATGAGCCAGCGCTTTCCCGACGGAGCCCAGGCGCTCGGCTGGTACGCCTATAATACGAGCCAGTTCCCGACCGCGCGAGGCTGGTTCCGTCAGGCCCTGGACTGGAAAGCCGACGACGAGCCATCGGCTTATGGCCTCGCCCTCACGACCCAGCGCCTGAACGACCGGGCCAGCTTCAGCGCCATCCTTGCACAATGGCGCGACCGGTCAGAGCGGATCGCGGATCTTGCAGACGGGACCGTTTCCCGTGCCACTCAAGCGCGCATGACGACAGTCCGGACGGCGCAGCCGGAGGAAAACCTTCCGCGAGCCTCGACGCATCCTGCTCCGGTTCGGACAGAAACCCCGCGCACCTTTGTGGATTCCACTCCTGTTCCGGCTGAGCCCCGCCTGCGCACCGTGACGGTCGAAACTCGGACAAGCGGACGCCGCGGCTGCGTCATGACACGCAATCCGGACGGGCTTGCTCCCGATGCTGCCCTCACCCTCGGCTGGTGCCTGATGGAGGCCAATCGCCCCCTGGAGGCGGTCGGCGCCTTCGATGAGGCCATCAAAAGGGGCAGCGCCCGCACCCGCGAGGAAGCGGCCTACGGAAAATCTCTCGCTTATCTGCGGAAGAACCTGACATCCGAGGCCGCCGTGGCCGCAGCCCAGGCGCCGCAGACAGGCGAGCGGCGCGTCGAGCTGAGCGCCTCGATTCTCGGCCAGCGGGCCCTCGCAGCCTATCGCGACGGGCGCTATGTCGAGACCATCCTGGCCTTGAGCGAGCGCGCCCGGATCGTGCCGGAGCAGACCGATCTCATGCTGATCCGTGGCTGGTCCTACTACAAACTTGGCCGCCACCAGGATGCCGAGAAAGTATTCCGTGCCGTTCAACGCACCGGCTATTCGGATGAAGCCAGCATCGGCTTGAACGCAGTCATGGAAGCGAAGTATCCGGCCCGCCAGTAGGCAAGTGTATCGTGCGGCCCTTCGGTCCGCTTTCGGCGGTACGTCGATCCAAGCCGGAAGCATGGGAGGAGCCTCAAAAGTGAGATCCCTTTCCCTCGACGTTCCTGGACACTCGCGCCAGGGTTAGGCCCTGTCGAACGCATTCTTGACGTTACGGAAACTACGCCTCGCACCCTCTTCTTAGGGCAGGATCCATCGCGGCCAGAGCCGGCTGTGGATGGCTTGTGATCCGGTGCGCCTCAAATCCCGTAGAATCTCGGAAATTTGAAAAGGCCAATTTCTTAAAAGAAACTGCGTGAGCGGGCACAAAATGGTAAATTTATTCCAAAAATTAGCCAAGGTTGTTGGGACAGATTGACATTATTGGGGCTTCGCACCTTAACTTCGTCACAGAACGGCCACGAGTAGCGCCGTCTCAGAGGACCATGATAATGAAGAAATCAGCCCTTTTCGCAGCGATCTGCGTCCCGGCATTCCTGGCCGCGGCTCCGCTGGCCGCCAAAACCCTCGTATACTGCTCCGAGGGCAGCCCGGAGAACTTCTATCCCGGCGTGAACACCACCGGCACGTCGTTCGACGCCAGCGAGCAGATCTACAACCGCATCGTCGAGTTTGAGCGCGGCGGCACGAAGGTCAATCCGAGCCTTGCCGAGAAATGGGACGTGTCCGCTGACGGCACGGTCTACACGTTCCACCTCCGCAAGGGCGTGAAGTGGCACTCCAACAAGAGCTTCAAGCCGACCCGCGACATGAACGCCGACGACATCGTGTTCATGTTCGAGCGTCAGTGGAAGGAAGATAATCCGTACTTCAAGGTCACCAGCCCGAACCACTCCTACTTCGGCGACATGGGCATGCCCAAGCTACTGAAGTCGGTCGAGAAGGTCGACGACTACACCGTTAAGGTGACCCTGAACCAGCCTGAGGCTCCGTTCCTGGCCGACCTCGCCATGATGTGGGCGAGCGTCCAGTCGAAGGAATATGCCGATGCCATGATGAAGGCTGGCACACCTGAAAAGATCGACCAGGATCCGATCGGCACTGGCCCGTTCTACCTGGTGCAATACCAGAAGGACGCGATCATCCGCTACAAGGCGTTCCCGGAATACTGGGCCGGCAAGGCAAAGATCGATGACCTCGTCTTCTCGATCACTCCGGACGCATCGGTGCGCTGGGCGAAGCTCCAGAAGGGCGAGTGCCACGTCATGCCGTATCCGAACCCGGCTGACCTCGAGGCCATGAAGAAGGACCCGAACGTCCAGATCCTGGAACAGCCCGGCCTGAACATCGGCTATCTCGCCTATCAGACCACCAAGAAGCCGTTCGACGACGTTCGCGTCCGCAAGGCGGTGAACATGGCCATGAACAAGAAGGCCATCGTCGACGCCGTGTTCCTCGGCTCTGGCATTCCGGCCAAGAACCCGATCCCGCCGTCCATGTGGGGATACAATAATTCCGTCAAGGAAGACGAGTACAACCCGGACGCGGCCAAGAAGCTTCTGGCTGAGGCCGGTTACCCGAACGGGTTCGAGACCGACCTCTGGGCCATGCCGGTTCAGCGTCCCTACAACCCGAATGCCCGCCGCATCGCCGAGCTGATGCAGGCTGATCTCGCCAAGGTCGGCGTGAAGGCCGAGATCAAGAGCTTCGAGTGGGGCGAGTACCGCAAGCGCGCTCAGGCCGGCGAGCACCAGATGGCTCAGCTCGGCTGGACGGGCGACAACGGCGATCCGGACAACTTCCTGCACACCCTGCTGGGCTGCGCCTCTGCGCAGAGCGCTTCGGGCTCGAACATCGCCAAGTGGTGCTACAAGCCGTTCGACGATCTCGTCACGAAGGCGAAGGTCACGACCGATCAGGCCGAGCGCACCAAGCTCTACGAGCAGGCTCAGGTGATCTTCAAGGAGCAGGCTCCGTGGTTCACCATCGCTCATGCTGTCCAGCTGAAGCCGGTCCGCAAGGAAGTGGTTGACTTCAAGCTCTCGCCGTTCGGCCGTCACACCTTCTACGGCGTGGACATCAAGGGCAAGTAAGCCTTCCCACTCAACCTATGGCGGAGCGGCTCGTTCAGCCGCTCCGCCTTTTTACGTTCAAACGATGCTCAGATTCATTCTTACCCGCGTCAGCCTGATCATCCCGACCTTTCTCGGGATCACGCTGCTTGCCTTCTTCCTGATCCGCCTGGTGCCAGGCGATCCCATTGAAACCCTCGCCGGCGAGCGCGGCATCGATCCCGCCCGCCATGAGCAACTGCTGAAGGAATACGGCCTCGACAAGCCTGTCTTCGTGCAATACGGGATCTATCTGTCCCGTGTCCTGCAGGGCGATCTCGGCAAGTCGATGATCACGCAGGAACCAGTTCTGAGCGAGTTCAAGGCCCTGTTTCCGGCAACCGTCGAGCTGGCGCTTTGCGCCATTCTCTTTGCCCTGATCCTCGGCCTCCCCGCAGGGATCATCGCGGCGCTGCGACGAAATTCCATCTTCGACCACGGTGTGATGGGCATATCGCTCACGGGCTATTCCATGCCGATCTTCTGGTGGGGCCTCATCCTCATCCTGGTCTTCTCGGTGCAGTTCGACCTCACGCCCGTTTCCGGGCGGATCGATGTTCTCTACTACATCGAACCGACCACCGGCTTCCTGCTGATCGACACCCTCCTCTCCGACGAGGACGGCGCATTCTGGTCGGCGGTCGAGCATCTCATCCTGCCGACCATCGTGCTCGGCACGGTGCCGCTCGCCGTGATCGCGCGAATGACCCGGTCCGCAATGCTGGAGGTTCTCGGTGAGGACTACATCCGAACCGCCAAAGCCAAAGGCCTCTCCCGTTTCCGCATCGTCGCCCTGCACGCTCTGCGCAACGCCCTCATCCCGGTCGTGACCGTGATCGGCCTGCAGATCGGCGTGCTCTTCACCGGAGCGATCCTCACCGAGACCATCTTCTCGTGGCCGGGTGTGGGAAAATGGCTCATCGACGCCATCTTCCGGCGCGATTATCCCGTCCTGCAGGGTGGCGCCCTGCTGCTCGGCGTCGTGGTGATGAGCGTAAACCTGCTTGTCGACCTCGCTTACGGCCTCATCAATCCTCGCATCAGGCATACGCGATGACCACTGAAACCATGGAAACTCCGGCCGTCGCGGCTCCGACGGCCACCCCTCCGCATCCCTTGCGTGAGTTCTGGGGCTATTTCAGCGCCAATCATGGCGCCGTCGCCGGCCTCGTCATCATTGTCGCGGTTGTACTCGTCGCCTTGCTGGCGCCGGTAATCGCCCCGCACGATCCGAACCTCACGAACACCGCCATCGCCCTGAGGCCACCGTTCTGGCAGGAGGGCGGGTCGATTGCCTACCCCCTGGGGACCGATCCGATCGGGCGCGATATTCTCTCGCGGCTGATGTTCGGCGCGCAGCTGTCACTTCTGATCGGCATCGCGGTCGTGACGCTCTCCATCATCATCGGTACGGTGCTCGGTCTCGTGGCGGGCTTCTTCCGGGGCCTGACCGAGATCTTCATCATGCGCCTGATGGACATCGTCCTCACGCTGCCGAGCCTTCTGCTCGCCATCGTCATCGTGGCCGTTCTCGGCCCCGGCCTGATGAACGCGATGCTCGCGGTCGCCCTCGTGATTTTGCCGCATTATGTGCGCCTTGCACGTGCAGCCGTGATCACCGAAACATCGAAGGACTACGTCATGGCGGCCCGCGTGAGCGGCGCCGGCACGACACGCCTGATGTTCAAGGAAGTGCTGCCGAACTGCACGGCTCCTCTCATCGTGCAGGCCTCGCTCGGCATCTCCACGGCGATCCTCGACGCCGCGGCCCTGGGCTTCCTCGGCCTGGGTGCGCAGCCGCCCTCGCCCGAATGGGGAACCATGCTGGCCGATGCCCGCGAGTTCGTGCTCCGTGCGTGGTGGGTCGTGACCTTCCCTGGTCTCGCGATCCTCATCACGGTTCTTGCCTTCAATCTTCTGGGCGACGGCCTCCGTGATGCCCTGGATCCCAAACTGAAGCGCTGATCATGGCTCTTGTCGAAATTGAAAATCTGTCGGTCGAATTTCCGACCCAAGGCGGCATCATGCGTGCCGTGGACGGGGTCAGCCTCACCCTCGATGAGGGCGAGGTTCTCGGCGTCGTGGGCGAATCCGGCTCGGGCAAAAGCGTGACGATGCTGGCCCTCATGGGCCTCATCCCCTTTCCCGGCCGCGTGAAGGCGGACAAGCTCACCTTCAACGGCCGCGACCTCCTCACGATCTCCGAGCGCGAGCGCCGCAGGCTCACGGGCAAGGACGTCGCGATGATCTTCCAGGAGCCGATGACGAGCCTGAACCCGTCCTTCACCATCGAGTTTCAGCTCACGGAGACGCTGCGCCTGCATGAAGGCATGGACCGCAAGGCCGCGCGCCGCAGGGCGATCGAGCTGCTGGAACAGGTAGGCATTCCCTCACCCGAAAGCCGCCTGTCCGCGTTCCCTCACCAGCTCTCGGGCGGCATGAACCAGCGCGTGATGATCGCCATGGCGATCGCCTGTAATCCGAAGTTGCTCATCGCGGATGAGCCCACCACCGCCCTTGACGTGACGATTCAGGCGCAGATCCTGGATCTGCTCATGACTCTCCAGAAGGAGCGCAACATGGGCCTCGTCATGATCACCCACAATATGGGGGTCGTCGCCGATACCGCCCAGCGCGTGATGGTGATGTATGCGGGTCAGATCATGGAGGAGCGCTCGGCCGCCGATCTCTTCGCCTCGCCGCAGCACCCCTATACGGCGGCCCTGCTGGCGGCTCTGCCGGAGCGTAGCGAAGGCGGGCGGCTTGCAACGATTCCGGGTGTCGTGCCCGGCCTCTACGACCGCCCGAAGGGTTGCCTGTTCAGCCCGCGCTGCGCCTATGCGACGGAGCATTCGCGCAACGTGCGGCCGGAGCTGCGCCCCTGGGCCGGTGGCAAGATCCGCTGCCACTATCCGCTCGGCGATCCGAACCGGAACGCCGCCATCCAGCACGATCATCCCATTAGAACGGAGACTGCGTCGTGAGCGCTCCCGTTGTTGAAGCCAAAGGCCTGAAGCAGATCTACAAGGTCAAGCGCGGGCTGTTCAAGGAGCCGGCGGCTCTGCAGGCCGTGGGCGGCATTTCGTTTTCCATCGAGCCGGGCAAGACCCTGGCCGTAGTGGGCGAATCCGGCTGCGGCAAGTCCACCCTCGCCCGCATGGTGACTCTGATCGAGAAGCCGACCGAGGGCCAGCTCTCCCTCGACGGCATCGATGCAGTCAATCCGCCGTCGAACTACACGAAAGAGCTGCGCCGCATGGTGCAGCTGGTGTTCCAGAATCCTTACGGCTCGCTCAACCCTCGCAAGAAGGTCGGCACCATCCTCGAGGAGCCGCTCGTCATCAACACCAACCTCTCCTCCGCCGAGCGCAAGGACAGGGTGCGTGCGATGATGGCGAAGGTGGGTCTGCGCCCCGAGCACTACAACCGCTATCCTCACATGTTCTCAGGCGGTCAGCGCCAGCGCATCGCCATCGCGCGTGCGCTGATGCTCTCGCCGAAGCTCGTGGTGGCGGACGAGCCGGTCTCCGCGCTCGACGTCTCGATCCAGGCGCAGGTGCTGAACCTTCTCGCCGATCTGCAGCAGGAGATGGGCCTTGCCTATCTCTTCATCTCACACGATCTCGGCGTGGTCAGGCATATCGCCCATGACGTGCTCGTCATGTATCTCGGCTTCGCGGTCGAGCACGGGCCGAAGGAGAGGATCTACGCGCGTCCGCTGCATCCCTACACGCAGGCGCTCCTCTCCTCCACGCCCGGCATTACCGGCGTGAAGCGCAAGCGCATCGTTTTGAAAGGCGAACTTCCGTCGCCCCTCAATCCGCCGAAGGGCTGCGTGTTCTCGACTCGCTGCCCCTATGTGACGGAGCGCTGCAAGGTGGAACGCCCGCAGCTGCGGGAGCTCGATGAGCGGCTGGTAGCCTGCCACTATGCCGAGGACTTCCTGAAGGAAGCAGCGGCTTGACCTCAGGCAGGCAGCGGCAGGCGCTTTCCAGCCGCTGCCTCCTTCGCAGCCTTGCCGGTCGTGACGGCCTGCGGCAGTTCCTCCTCGCCCGTGGCGACCTTCAGACATTGCACCACCGCGTCACGCATCGCGGAGACATAATAATCCGCACCCAGCATCGCGCGCATGCTCTCGCTCTTCAACACCACATCCTCAGCGGGCCACAACCCCACGAGAATGGGAGCCTTGGGCACCTGCCGTCTCAAGCGCCGCAGCAGATAGCGCAGATGAGCGGGCGTCCCGCTGATTTCCAGATAGCTGATGCAGATCATCTGAACGCCGGCCATATCGAGATTGTAGATCGCCGAGCGTGAAACGGCCTCGTGCGGCACGAGGCGACTGCCGAGCCCGTGCTTGTTCAACAGCTGGGCCAGCATCTCGGAGGCTGCCTCGTCGAGCGGGCCCCGCCCTGCGATGCACATGATGGCGCCTTCCCTCCTCCATTCCTCCCCGATCCTGTCCTCGTGGGGCATTTCCCCCACGACGGCAGGCTCCTTGATGGCAGGCTTTTCGCTCTGCGGGGAAGCAATCGGCTCGTCCCTGGTCTCATGTGGAGGAGGCTCGATATCCTCATGGCTGCCGAGATCCTCCACGAGGGCATTGATGACCTCGCGCACCTGATCGAGCTGTCGGTGGGTGAGCACGCCCCGCGTGGCATCGTTGGCGGCAAGCTGCAGTCCTTTGAGCGCAACCTCATCGTAATAGGACGTGAGCGACCGCTCCTTCAGGAGAACCTCTGCCGAGTCCAGCGCCTCGTCGGGATCGCCCGCGAGCATGCGTTGGTAGAGATTTTCAGCGGGCGTCAACGCCGGCCTGTCGCCGAGCAGCACATCGAGAAACTCAAGCCGCTCCACATGGCGCCCGAGCACCACGAGGCAAAGCGTGAGCGGCGTCGCGATCAGGAGGCCCACAGGACCCCATATCCAGGTCCAGAAGATGGCCGAGATGACGACGGCGAAAGGCGAGAGTCCGGTGCTCTGTCCGTAGACGATGGGCTCCACCACCTGTCCCATGAGCGGCTCGCCGAGCACGAACAACGCCGCCGCCATGATCGCCATGGACCAGCCGGGATCGACAGCGGCTGCAAGCAGAATCGGCGGCGCCGCCGCGAGGAACGAGCCGATGTATGGAACGAAGCGCATCAGCGCCGCGAAGACTCCCCACAAGGCAGGGCTTGGCACTCCGATCAGCCACAATCCGACACCTGCAACGAGGCCGAAGCCGGCGTTCAACGCGAGTTGGGTGAGGAAATAACGACTGAGACGTCGCGCGGCATCGTCCATGGCAACCGTCGTCCGATGCAGATCGCTCGATCCGAAAAGGCGGATCATGCGGTCGCGCAGGTCTTCCCGCTGCATGAGGATGAAGACGAGGGCCACGAACACGATGCCCATGGTTGCGAAAGGCTTGAGCAGCGGCAACAGGAAGTCGCGGGCGACCTGAAGCGGCGTTGGTTCCGGCTGATGAACCTCCACGGGCATCGGCTTCGGCTCTTCGGGCGAGGGCTCGGATGCTCCGGGCGTGGCGGGGCTGGCCTCCGTCTGCTGCTGCTCGCCGACAGCCTTATCGAACCGGCGACCGAAATCGCGGAGCATGTTCGGCAGCTTGCCTAGGCTCCCCTCACGCAGCGAGCCGATCTTCCTCTCGATCGTGGTCTGATAGCGCGGCATGTCCGAGGCGAGGCCAGCAAGCTGAAAGCCGATCACGCCGGCGATTGACGCAATGATGCCGATGGCGACGAGGACAGCGATAATGACGGACGGCACGCGCCCCAGATGCCATCTGCGCATCAGATCGACAAAGGGTGCGATGACGAAGGCGAGCAGGATGGCGAGCACCACTGGCAGGAACACCTCGCGCCCCACGTAAAGCCCAGCCAGAACGACGACGCCCACGGCCAGCGTCATCAGCCCGGACAGGCCTGGAACGCCCGGTGGTTCGATTTCCTGATTGGGGGGCGGCACAGGGGCGGAGGCAGGGGGCATCGTTTCAAGATCTCTGCTGCCCGCGAGGAAATCTCGCTGGTCAGCAAACAACGTGCGGACCCGTCAAATCGATCCTTAGCTGTTGCTCCGCTGAAGCAATTCCCGAAGAACTGGGACCTTTTGCCATCTGCAACCGGGGCTGTCCGCCCCCATTTCAAGGGAAATCTTGGCTCATTCCCACGAAGTCCAGCCTTCATGTCGCTCACGAGACGCAGCCTTCTGGCTGGCGCGGCGCTCGCCGCCTCCCCTTCCCTTCCTCATGCCCAACAGGATCAATCTCACTCGATGCCAGTTCAGCAAAAGCGCAACGCCTTTACCAGCGGCGGCAAGACGATTGCCGTCGACACCTTTCAGACCTCGGGAGCGACGCAGCAACCTGCCGTCCTGATGCTGCACGGTGCGGACGGCTTGAGCTACAACGCCCAGTACCACGAAGGCGCCCGGGGTGTCGCAGCAGCAGGCTTTCAGGTGCATCTTGTCCATTATCTTGACCGAACCGGCGAGAAGCGGGCCTCCTTCGCCACCCTGTTCCAGAATTTCATGCCCTGGATGGACACGGTAGGGGATGCTCTCACCTTCGCATCCAGCTACCCCGGCACGGATGCGCATCGCATCGGGATCATCGGCATTTCGCTCGGCGCGGTCCTCGGGCTTGCGGTCTCCTCGACGGATCGGCGGGTGAAAACTCTGGTCAACTACTTCGGCCCCCTGCCCCAGGGCGCCATCGCCACCACCCCACGCCTGCCCCCGACCCTGGTCCTGCACGGATCGGCGGATCCGATCGTGCCGGTGGCGAACGCCTATGCGGTGGAGGCGCTCCTCAGGCAGCAGAACGTGCCCCACGAGGTAAAGGTCTATCCCGGCCAGGGCCACGGCTTTAGGGGCGCCGCCGAGAAGGACGCCACCCACAGAGCGCTCGCCTTCCTGCGCCGCTATCTGACCCGCGCCGACGCCACGCCTCTTCCGATGAGCGGCTGACGCCGCTAAGACTTGAAACAGCAACCGATCAGGCGGAGCACGACAACAATGGCATCCAGCGCGAATCTCTCGAGCAATCCTCTCCTTGCCACCTGGAATACCCTATTCGGCCTTCCTCCCTTCGAGAGCATTGCGCCTGAGCATTACAAGCCGGCCTTCGATCAGGCCCTCGCCGAGCAGCAGACCGAGATCGCAACCGTTGCCGGGAGCGAGGAAACTCCCACCTTCGTCAACACCATCGAGGCTCTGGAGCGCAGCGGCACAGCGCTCAAGCGGGTGGGCGGCGTGTTCTTCAACCTCGCAGGCTCTCACACGAACGAGGCGATCCAGGCCGTTGAACGCGAGATGGCGCCGATCCTCGCCAAGCACCGCAACAGCATCTTCATGAACGAGGCGCTCTATAAGCGGGTCTCAGCCCTCTACGAACAGCGCGAGAACCTCGGCCTGAATGCGGAGCAGGCGCGGGTGCTCGACCGCTACCACACGATCTTCGTTCGAGCGGGAGCCAAGCTCGGACCCGATGAGAAGAAGCGCCTTGCCGGCATCACAGAACGCCTGGCGAGCCTCGGGACGCAATTCTCGCAGAACGTGCTGGCCGACGAAAAATCCTATCAGCTCGTCCTGGAGCACGAAGAGGATCTCGCGGGTCTTCCCTCCTTCCTGCGGGAGGCGGCGGCGCAGGCCGCGGAAGAGCGCGGGCTGAACGGGAAATACGTCATCACCCTCTCGCGCTCCAGCATCGAGCCGTTCCTGCAGTTTTCCAAGAGACGCGACCTGCGCGAGCAGGCCTTCAAGGCCTGGGCCTCGCGCGGAGACAACAACGGTCTGACAGACAACAAGGCGATCATCGCCGAGATGGCGGCGCTTCGCGTCGAGCGGGCGAAGCTGCTGGGTTACGAGACCTTCGCCGATTTCAAGCTGTCCGACACCATGGCGAAGACGCCGGAAGCGGTGCTGAAGCTCCTGAACGATGTGTGGGCGCCAGCCCGCGCCCGTGCCGAGGCCGAGCGGAACGATCTGCAGGCTCTTGCACAAACTCAAGGAGACAACATCGCGATCGAGCCGTGGGACTGGCGCTTCTATGCGGACCAGGTGCGGATGGCCCGTCACGATCTCGACGAGGCGACAATCAAGCCCTATTTCCAGCTCGACCGGATCATCGAGGCCGCCTTCGAGACGGCGCACCGCCTCTTCGGCCTGAGCTTCCGGGAGCTCGAAAACTTCCCGAAGTATCACCCTGACATCCGCGCCTGGCAGGTGTTCGATACCGACGGCACGCACGTGGGCACCTTCATCGGCGATTACTTCGCGCGCTCATCCAAGCGCAGCGGTGCCTGGATGAGCGCCTTCCGGTCTCAGGAAAAGCTCACCGGCGATGTGCGGCCCATCATCGTGAACGTCATGAACTTCGCGAAAGGCGCGGCGGGCGAGCCCTCCCTGCTCAGTTTCGACGACGCGCGTACCCTCTTCCATGAATTCGGTCACGCTCTGCACGGGCTTCTCTCGAACGTGACGTATCCGCTGCTCGCGGGCACGGCCGTTTCGACGGATTTCGTGGAACTGCCGTCACAGCTCTTCGAGCATTGGCTGTCGCAGCCTGAGACCCTTCGCCGCTACGCCACTCATTACCGGACGGGCGAACCGATGCCGGAGGCACTGCTCGAACGTCTGATGGCGGCGAGAAATTTCAACCAGGGCTTCGCCACGGTGGAGTATCTGGCTTCCGCCTTCGTCGATCTCGAGCTTCATCGCCGCAAGGACGTAGCGGATCTCGACGTCGCCGCCTTTGAGAAGGAGACGCTGGACAGGATCGGCATGCCGCACGAGATCATCATGCGCCATCGCACACCCCACTTCACTCACGTGTTCTCGGGCGACGGCTATTCCTCAGGCTATTACAGCTATCTCTGGTCGGAGGTTCTGGACGCGGACGCCTTCACCGCATTCGAAGAGACGGGGGACGCCTTCAACAAGGAGACGGCGGAGAAGCTCAAGCGTTTCATTTACTCCGCCGGAAATCTTCGCGACCCAGCCGAGGCCTACACAGCGTTCCGGGGGCGTCTGCCGACCGCCGACGCGCTCTTGGCCAAGCGCGGACTGGCAGCTTGAGCGGCAGGGCAGGCGCGTGACGAGCGCCTGCTCAGACCAGATCGGGCATGAACTGCTTCATCCGGGTGGGCAGGCGGAAATGCATACGAACGTTTTGAGGGACGCGTCTCGTCTGAGCAGCCTCCTTCGGCTCCGTCGCGGGAGCGACAGGATCCGGACGCAATACGCTCAAGAGGAAAGCCATTCCCTTGGGATCGATTTCGAGAGCTTTCGCGTCGAGCACAGGCATAGGGAGCATTCCCTTCTGGTTGGTATTATTTTTGAACGCAACACCGCAGGGAAAAACGGCCAATGAATGGTGAAGTTCCCACGTTAACTTGAGAACCTCAATTCGCTGACCTGGTTTGAAACCTGCCCCGGCTCCAGAATTGACGATGGAAAATGGGCTTTATTGGGGCTATCGGGAAATCTCTGAGGCTCCAGGCACAGGCCCGAATGAGGCCGGTACTGCGCGCCATTCAAGCCCGGAACCGGTATCCTGATCAGGTGACCGTCATAGAATTGCAGGCCGGGCTCCGTTGTCCAAAGCTCCATTCGAAGGCCATTTCTCATCGAAGCGAGCATCGCAGCCTGACGGAGTACCCCGTAAGGGCCATGCAACACGAAGTTCGTGTCGTAGAGCGTCGGCTCCGGCATGAATTCCGCCGCGCCGATCGGTCTGAGCACCGTAAAATCGTATGCCGTGTCCGCCACGCGCCTGACCTCCCCGGTCGGGATCAGATCCGGATGTGTCGGAGTGATGTAATCGGCCGCGATCATGAGATGATGGGACAAAATGTCAGCGCTGCCGTCGAGGTTGAAATAGCCGTGCGTGGTGAGATTGATGGGGGTCGGCTGGTCAGCAATGGCCGTGAGTTCGATCCTCACCGTCGCAGACGCCAGAAGGCTGTAGGTGCAGGTGGCGACGAGACGTCCGGGATATCCCATGTCGCCATCCTCGGAGACGAGACTCAGGGTGACGCTGGACGGCCTCTGCTCGATGATGTTCCAGAGCCGCGTTCCAAAGCCCATGGCGCCGCCGTGGAGCTGATTGGCTCCCTCGTTGGCATTGAGCCTGTACGTCCGATCCCCCAGCGTGAACCGCGCTCTCCCGATGCGGTTTGCATAGCGGCCGACGATGGCGCCGAAATAGGGAGAGTGGGCGATATAGTCATCGATGGAATTCAAGCCAAGCAGAACACTCTGCGGCCCGTTCGCGGTGGGCACGACGAGGTCGCGGATCACCGCGCCCCAGGTCAGCACCCGCATCTCGGCTCCGTCGGGGCCGGTCAGGGTGATCTGCAGGATATCCTGTCCCTCCGCGGTTCCGAACCGTTCGGTGGTCATGATCTCACCCCTCGAAAAAGTTGGCTTTCAGCCCGCGGATGCCGCCGGTCTCGACTTTGAAGAGATGGCCCGCCATGGGATCCACATGGGGATCGTGCCCGATGGAAGCCGTGGTGATGTAGAGCGTCGTCAGATCCGGGCCGCCAAAAGCACACTTGGTCACCTGGGCGGTCGGCACAGGTACGGTGCGCTCGACCGATCCGTCCGGTTTAAAGCGAGTGATACGCGAGCCACCCCAGTGACAGACCCACACATGGCCTTCCGCGTCGACGGCCATGCCGTCCGGGTGGCCCCATCCTTCCTCGAAATGCACGAATCGCCGCCGCTCGCCGACACGACCTCCACTGAAATCGAAGGCATAGATCATGCCGTCCACCGTGGCGGTGGCGTACAGCGTCTGCCCGTCAGGGCTGAAGGCAGGGCCGTTGGTGACGATGAAGCCGGAATGGAGTTCAGTCAGCTCCTTGCCGTCCCAGCGCCAGAAGGAGCCGCTCTCCTCCATCTCGTCATCATGCATGGTGCCGAAATAGACCGCCCCATCCGGCCCCACGCAACCGTCATTGATGCGATTGCCCGGCTTGTCCCTCTCAGGTGCGATGACGGGCTCCGCCTCCCCTGTCTTCAGGTTGAAGCATGCGAGGCCTGATTTGAAGCCTGCGATCACCACATCGGGATCGGGCGTCAGCGCGATGAAGCCGATGCGTTCGGGAGCGACAACGCACGCGTGCTCGTTCGTCTCCGGATGATAGCGCCAGACAGCCGGGTTCTTGATGTCGACCCAGAAGAGGGTGTTCGAGCGGTCGTCCCACACGGGCCCTTCGCCAAGCAGGCAGGCGCTGGCGACGGCCACATGCGGCATGTGAGGGTGGACGATGGGGTTGGTCATGATGTCCCCTTTTCGGATCAGTCTGCCGGTAACGAGGACACGGCGGGCGCGGTTCAATCAGGCGAATGCCCCGTCCGCGATCCGACGCGCCAGACCTACCAGGCTCAGGTCGGAACCGGGCGGGCCCATGAGAGACAATCCGAGCGGGGCGCCTTGGCGGGATGCGAGCGGGATCGACACCTGCGGCAGGCCGGAGAGCACCGACAGGCAGAGCAGGTTCAGCGACTTGTTCCGGTAATCGTTGAGCGCATCGTCGCTCTCCGAGAGGAGCGGCGCCACATCCGGCATGGTCGGGAGGATGAGCACCGTATTCTGTGCCAGGAGGGCATTGAAACGAGCCCGGAAGGCGCTGCGAATCACCTGGGCTTCGGTCACCTGAGAATCGGTGACGGCCCTCGAAAACTCGAACCGATCGGCGACGCCCGATCCCAGGGGCGGGTGGTAGCGCTCGATCATGGGCCCATCCGTGACCCAAGCCTCCCGGCTCTGGATGTAGCGCATGGCCCAGTAAAGGGAGGTGAAGCCCTCGGTGGCGACCGTCACGGCCTCAGGCGCGCCGAGAGCCGCCTCGACCTGATGGACCGCCGGAACCAACGCGTCCTTCACCTCCTGACCGAGAAGTCCGAATGCATCCTTGGCCAGAAGTACGGTGGGAGCGGAGGAGAGCGGGTTGCTGTCATTGCCGAGCAGAACCTCGCCCACGCGTACGAAGGTGGCGCCGTCCCGGGTGAAATACCCGCACGTATCGAAGGAGGGGGCGAGATCGTGACAGAGTTCCAGGCTCACGCGGCCATGGGTGGGGCGGATCCCGAAGAGTCCGCAATGGCTGGCCGGAGCGCGCACGGAGCCGCCCGTATCCGTCCCGAGAGCGAAATCGCACAGGCCGTTGGAGACGGCGGCGGCCGAACCGGAGGACGACCCGCCAGGGATGCGATCGGGCGCCCCGCCATTCACGGGCGTCCCGAAATGAGCGTTCTTGCCGGTCATTGAAAAGGCGAGCTCGTCCGCGATGGTCTTGCCCACGAGCCGCGCCCCTGCATCGAGCAGCTTCTGCACGCTCGGCGCGGTGCGGGTCTTGAGACCCGACATCGCGAGCATGTGGGGGGATCCGCAGCTGGTCGGATAGCCTGCCACATCGAACAGGTCCTTGGCGGCGAAGGTCAGCCCTGAAAGGGCGCCACGCTCCGCCTGAGGCACGGAAACGGCTGGGTACGGCATGAAGGCGCGGGCAGGATCGGCATCGAGAAGCATGGCGTCACGGCAGTTGAGGAACGGGACAGAGAATGTGTCATTCCTCTCCTGAAACATGCAAGGTATGAATCCGGCAACCTTGGCAGTTTGGCCTTTCTTCGGGTAGCGATAGACCCTACATCCACGCCGATCCTCGAACAGGAACCGCACAATGACGAAGGCATCGATGACCCGCTGGCTGGCCCTTGGATTGGCTCTCGCGCTCTCAGGTCCGGCAGCCCAGGCGCAGCCGGCCCCCATCAAGCTCGGCGAGCTCAACTCCTATGCCCGGTGGGCCGCGTTCACCGTGCCTTATCGCAACGGGTGGCAGATGGCGCTGGACGAGATCAACGCCAAGGGCGGCGTGCTCGGCCGCAAGCTCGAAATCGTCTCCCGCGACGATGGGGCGACCACGGGCGACGCCACCCGCGTCGCCGACGAGCTGGTCAACCGCGAGGGCGTATCGCTGCTGTTCGGATCCTTCCAGTCGAATGTCGGGATCGCCATGGCGGATTATGCCAACCAGAAGAAGATTCTCTACATCGCCGCCGAGCCGCTGACCGACGCCATCACCATGGCGCAGGGCAACCGCTACACCTTCCGGATCCGCCCCAGCAACTACATGCAGGTGGGCATGCTGGTGGACCGGGCGAAGGCCTCCGGCGCGAAGCGCTGGGCCATTGTCGCGCCGAACTATGAATACGGCCAATCGGCGGCGGAGGTATTCAAGCGCCTCATCAAGGAGCGCGTGCCCGGGGCCGAGATCGTCGCCGAACAATACCCGGCGCTCGGAAAGATCGAGGCGGGCTCCACCGTCTCGGCACTGGAGCAGGCAAAGCCCGACGGCATCTTCAATGTTCTCTTCGGCCCTGACCTCACACAATTCGTGCGCGAAGGGAATACCCGCGGTCTCTTCGAAGGCGCGACGGTGCTCTCACTGCTCACCGGTGAGCCCGAGTGGCTGCTGCCGCTGAAGGACGAGGTTCCCGAAGGATGGACGGTTACCGGATATCCCTGGGACGAGATCACCAATCCCAAGCACAAGGCCTTCGTCGATGCCTACCGCGCGGCATTCAAAGACACGCCGCGCCTCGGCTCGCTTCTGGGCTACATGGTGGTCTACATGATCCGCGACACCATCGAGCGCGCGGGCTCGGTTGAGACCGACGCCATGATCAAGGCGCTGGAGGATGCGAAGTTCGATACCGTCATCGGTCCCGTTACCATGCGCGGCATCGACAACCAGTCCTCCATGGGCGCCTGGGTCGGCAAGCTCGTGCTCAAGGGCGCCAATGGCGGCATGACAGATTGGACCTACGAGGACGGTACGTCCTTCATGCCGAGCGAGGCCGAAGTGAAGGCCGTGCGGAAGGACTGACGGATTGACGGCAGAGCGCACGATCGGCACCCGTTGAGAGAGCAGGCCATGGACCCCTCCTTCCTCGCCATTCAGGCTCTCAACGGGCTCTCCAGCGCGTCGTCCCTCTTCATCACCGCCTGCGGCCTCACGCTCGTCTTCGGCGTGACGCGGATCGTGAATTTCGCGCATGGTTCGCTCTACATGATCGGCGCCTACACGGCCGCGACGCTCGTGCCGCGGCTGCTCGAACTCTCCTTCGGCCCCGTGACCTTCTGGGCCGGAATTCTGGCCTCCGCCGTCATCGTCGGCCTGATCGGGGTGCTGATCGAGGTGCTGCTCCTGCGCCGCATCTATGGCGCGCCGGAACTCTTCCAGCTGCTCGCCACCTTCGGCGTCGTGCTCGTGGTGCAGGACGTGACGATCCTGGTCTTCGGCCCCGAGGACATCCTCGGCCCACGGGCACCAGGCCTTCGCGCCCCCGTCGAAATCTTCGGGCGGCGGTTCCCGTCCTATGAACTCGTGCTGATCGCGGCCGGTCCCGTCGTGCTTGGTCTGATCTGGTTCCTCCTGCGCAGGACCCGGTTCGGGGTTCTGGTGCGAGCGGCCACGCAGGATCGTGAGATGATCGCGGCCCTCGGCGTGAACCAGGCCCTGCTTTTCACCGGCACGCTCTTTCTCGGCGCGTTTCTCGCGGGTCTCGGCGGCGCATTGCAGATCCCACGCGTTTCGGCCCATGCGGGCATGGACCTTTCGATTATCGCGGAAGCCTTCGTCGTCACCGTGGTTGGCGGCATGGGAAGCGTACCGGGCGCATTCCTGGCGGCTCTCGTCATCGGGCAATTGCAGGCCTTCGGCATCCTGATCTTTCCCAAGAGCACGCTCGTCGTGGTGTTCCTGCTCATGGCGGTCGTGCTCGCCGTTCGTCCCTATGGTTTCTTCGGTCGCCCCGAGGTGATCGGCGGCACGCATGCGGTCGGCATCGCAAGTCGCGAGCGATCGCCTTATGCCCTGCTGACTGCCCTTGCCGCCATCGGCATTCTCGGGGCTCTGCCTCTGATCGGCGACGCCTATGTGCTGAAGGTCGCCACTGAGATCCTGATATTCGCGCTCTTCGCCTTCAGCCTGCAGCTTCTCATCGGTGTCGGCGGCCTCGTGAGCTTCGGCCATGCGGCGTTCTTCGGCCTGGGCGCATATGGTGCGGCGCTCGCCGTGAAGTGGCTCGCCCTGCCCATGGAGGCGGCGCTTCCGGCAGGGCTGCTGCTCGCGGCTGTCGGCGCAGCCATCATCGGCGCGTTCGTCGTGCGGCTGTCAGGCATCTATCTCGCCATGATGACCCTCGCCGCCGCGCAGATCGTCTTTGCCGTTGCCTTCCAATGGGTCGACGTGACCGGAGGCGATAACGGCATCGTCGGGGTTTGGCCTTCCGCTTGGGCGAGCGGCCAGACGGCTTACTATCTCTTCACGCTCGCTCTCACGGCGACCGTGGTTCTGCTGCTGACGCGCATCATCGACGCGCCCTTCGGCTATTCGCTCCGCGCCGCGCGCGACTCCGAGGCGCGCGCCGAGGCCATCGGCCTCGACATTCGAGGCCATCGCTGGCTCGCCTTCACCCTCTCCGGCGCCGCCGCAGGCCTTGCCGGCGGAATCTATGCATTCTCGCGCGGTTCGGTGGACCCGACGCTGCTCGGCATTCCCACGTCGGTCGATGCGCTGACCATGCTGCTCATCGGCGGCATCCAGACGATCGCGGGCCCCCTCGTCGGCGCGGGCGTTCTGCACGTGCTGCGCGATCAGATCATGCCGCTGACATCCCTCTGGCGCCTTTTTCTCGGCTTGAGCATCATCGCGATCGTGCTCGTTTTCCCACGCGGCCTCGTCGGCACGCTTCGCGCATGGCGGGAGGAGCGGGCATGACCCTTCTGTCCGTTCAGCACCTGAGCAAATCCTTTGGCGGCGTTGCAGCGGCGCGGGATGTGAGCTTCACGCTCGAGCGCGGCGAGATGCTCGCCATCATCGGCCCCAATGGAGCCGGTAAGTCCACCGTCTTCAACATGGTCGGCGGGCAACTGCGCCCCGACCGAGGCGCCGTGATGCTCGATGGCCAGAACATCACCGCCGCCTCGCCACAGAGGCGCTTCAGGCTCGGCGTCGGGCGCACGTTCCAGGTTGCGCAGACGTTCCTCTCCATGAGCGTGGCCGAGAACGTTCAGATGGCGCTCGTCAGCCGCCGCCGTGAGAGTCGGGCGCTGTGGGCTCCCGCCCGCGGCCGGTACCGAGAAGAAGCCATGGTCCTGCTGACACAGGTCGGCATGGCGGAGGCGGCGGATCACCCCTGCTCCGCCTTGGCCTATGGCGACGTGAAGCGCGTGGAGCTGGCCATCGCACTGGCGGGCAAGCCGAAGCTTCTGCTCATGGACGAGCCCACTGCAGGCATGGCGGCGCGCGAAAGAGCCGATCTGATGGACCTCACCGCCTCCATTGCGGATGCGGAAGGCATCGGCGTTCTCTTCACTGAGCACGACATGGATGTGGTGTTCGGCCACGCCGAACGGGTGATCGTCCTTGTGCGCGGCCAGATCATCGCTACCGGATCGCCGGAGGAAATCCGGCGAAATCCGGATGTCCGGCGCGCCTATCTCGGAGACGAGCACGCGCTGGAAAATCGGAAAGGGTTGAACCCCGCATGAGCGAGCCGCTTCTGGAAATCTGGAATCTGACCGCATCCTATGGCCGCGCCCAGGTGCTGTTCGACCTGACGTTCCGTCTGCACCCGGGCGAGGTCCTGGCGCTTGTCGGCCGCAACGGAGCGGGCAAGACCACGACGTTGAAGGCCATCATGGGGCTTGTGCCCGCCACCGCCCAGAGAGCCAGTTTCAAGGGGCATACCCTCTCGCACCTGCCGACCTACAAGATCGCCCGCCTGGGTCTCGGCTATGTGCCCGAGGACAGGCGCATTTTCACGGACCTGACTGTGGAGGAAAACCTGGAGGCGGGGCGGAAGGAGGCGAGCGGAGGCCGCTCCCCCTGGACGCCGGAGCGGCTCTTCAGGCTTTTCCCGAATTTGGCCGAGATGCGCGGGCGGCGCGGGAACCAGATGTCCGGGGGAGAGCAGCAGATGCTCGCCATCGCCCGGACCTTGATGGGCAATCCTGACGCCATTCTCCTGGACGAGCCGTCCGAGGGGATCGCGCCCGTGATCGTTCAGATGATGGCGGAGGCGATCCGGACCATGAAAGCCGAGGGCGTGGCCGTGCTTCTGTCCGAGCAGAACTGGGCCTTTGCGGCCGGTATCAGTGACCGGGCCATCGTGATCGAACGCGGAGAGATGCGCTTCCAGGGCTCCATGGCCGAGCTGATCGCCGACGAGGCCCTCAGGGCAGAGACGCTCGGGGTCTAGACGCTGCTCCGCTTCGGGCAACAAACGAAGCCCTAAGACATTGACGCGACGGGCCGAAAGGTCGATATCCAGCCCAACCGGCGCGGGCTCCCGCGCCTTTTCCCCGACCTTATGCGAAGGAATTCCCGCTTCATGGGCGTCATCCATGTGACCGACCGGGCCGGCCAGCGCCATACTCTCGAGGCCATCGAGGGCTGGCGGGTGATGGAGATCATCCGGGACTGGGGCCTGCCCATCGAGGGTCTGTGCGGCGGAGCCTGCGAGTGCGCCACCTGCCACGTCTTCGTGGGCGAGCAGTGGGTGGACAAGCTCTATCCCCCTACGGAGGAGGAGGAGGATCAGCTCGACACGGTGGTCACGAAGCCTAATTCCCGCCTGTCTTGCCAGATCATCTGGACTCCCGAACTCGACGGCCTGGAGGTCACCCTCGCCCCAACAGGGAACTGACCGTCAAGCCTGCCGTATTGCCAAGACCCTTAGGACTGTGCTTTTCCAGACGGTCTCTCGAAGGAGCCTGTTCATGACCGACCATATCGAAACGGACGTCGTCATCATCGGTGCCGGGCCTGTGGGCCTGTTCGCCGTGTTCGAGCTGGGCCTCCTCGATATCAAATGCCATCTGATCGACATCCTGCCGAAGGTCGGCGGGCAGTGCGCCGAGCTCTATCCGGAAAAGCCGATTTACGACATTCCGGGCTTCCCCATGGTCACGGGCCAGGGCCTCGTCGACAATCTCATGGCGCAGATCGAGCCATTCCACCCGACCTTCCACCTCAACGAAATGGTGGAGAGCCTGGAATCGATCGGCACGCCCGAGGCGCCGCGCTTCCGCGTGAAGACCACGGAGAACGGCACGACTTTCGAGTGCAAGTCCGTCATTATCGCGGCGGGCGGCGGCTCGTTCCAGCCCAAGAAACCGCCGATCGACAACATCGAGGCCTATGAGGGCACCGGCGTCTTCTATGCTGTGCGCAAGATGGAGATGTTCCGGAACAAGAAGGTGCTGATCGTCGGCGGCGGCGACTCCGCCCTCGACTGGACCGTGAACCTGCAGCCCGTCGCCAAGCGCCTCACCCTCCTCCACCGCCGCGACGCCTTCCGGGCCGCTCCGCATACGGTGGAGAAGATGCGCTCCCTCGTGGCATCCGGCGACATGGACCTGCATCTCGGTCAGGTGAGCGCCCTGAAGGGCGAGGCGCCGGTACTGGAAGGCGCCGTGATCCGCAAGGACGACGGCTCCGAGTTCATGGTGGATTGCGACGTGATGCTGCCCTTCTTCGGGCTCACCATGAAGCTTGGCCCGATCGCCGATTGGGGCCTGAACCTTCATGAAAACCTGATCCCCGTCGATACGGAGAAGTTCGAGACTAACGTTCCGGGCATCTTCGCCATCGGCGACATCAACACTTATCCGGGCAAGCTGAAGCTTATTCTCTCCGGCTTCCATGAGGGCGCGCTGGCGGCCCAGAAGGTGCACCGCTACGTGTATCCTGAGAAGAAACTGCTCTTCCAATACACCACGTCCTCCACGAGCCTGCAGAAGAAGCTGGGCGTCGCGGCTTAAGAGACATCCGGCAGGCAGCTGTCAGGAGATCCGGAACGGGCCGTCCCCTCTTGCGAACCAAGCCCGTTCCTGAAACTCTGTTCCCATGAAACATCATTCGGATCTCTCCCTCGGCCGACGCGTGATGGCGATGATCGAGGACCTGGCCCGGCACACGGACGAGGCCGGACGCCTGACGCGTCTCTACCTCTCACCGGCCCACCGCGCCGCTGCCGACACGACGCTGGCACTCATGCGCGAGGCCGGGCTCAGCGCTCATATCGATGCCCTCGGCTCCGTCGTCGGGCGATGGGACGGCGCCAATCCTGACGCCCCTGCCCTGCTCATCGGCTCTCATATCGACAGCGTCGTGGATGCGGGCCGCTACGACGGCAATCTCGGGGTGGTGCTCGGCATCGCCGTCGTCGAGGCCCTGAAGGCGGCCGGGATCATGCCGGCCTGCCCCATCGAGGTCGTGGCCTTCGGGGACGAGGAGAATGTCCGCTTTCCCACCAATCTCTCGTCATCCCATGCCCTTGCGGGTCGTTTCGACCCGGCCTGGCTCGACGGCAAGGACGCGGACGGGATCACCCTTCGTGACGCGCTGATCGCGTTCGGCGGCGATCCTCTCGGGATCGCGGCTCTCGCCCGCGACCCCGCACGCTATCGCGGGTATCTCGAAGTCCACATCGAGCAGGGCCCGCAGCTTGAAGCCAGCAACCTGCCCGTCGGCATCGTGTCCGCCATCAACGGAATCACGAGCGCCCGCGCTCATGTGATCGGCGAAGCAGGGCACGCCGGCACCGTGCCCATGACCATGCGCCGAGATGCTCTGGCGGCCGTCGCCGATATGATCGGAATCGTGGAGCGCGCGGGCTCGACGCGGACCGACACCGTGGCGACCGTCGGCGTGGCGCAGGTCCAGCCGGGTGCGATCAACGTCATTCCCGCGCGTGTCGATTTCACACTCGATGTCCGCTCGCCGGCCGATGCCGCGCGTCGTGCCTTGGCACAGGACATCGTGGCCGAATGCGAAGCCGCCGCTCTGCGGCGCGGCGTGGCTTTCACGATCGAACCCTTCATGGAATCCCCCGCGACTCCCATGGACAAGCATCTTATGGAGCAACTGGAAGAGGCGGTGAAAATCACCGGCATCGCCCCGATGCGCCTTCCCTCCGGCGCTGGCCACGATGCGGTGGCCATGGCCAATCTCTGCCCGTCGGCGATGCTTTTCGTGCGCTGCAAGGGCGGAATCAGTCATAACCCGGCCGAATCGATCACGGTCGAGGACGCAGACACGGCAGCCCGGGTCCTGCTCGAAGTCGTCAGAAGGATCGCTGCTTGAACTACCACCTGGAGCTTCTCGCCAAGCCGCACAAAATCGTGCGGCAGATCATCCTCAGCGGCCTGACCGACTTCAACCGGACAGCCTTGATGCCGGATCTCCAGGTCGAGGATCTGGCGGTCGTGATCCGCCATGTCGAGTCCAAGGAGATCCTGGGGGGATTGTGGGGCCGCACGGGCTGGGAATGGCTCACGATCGAATACGTCTTCGTGCCCGAGGCCCTGCGCGGGCGGGGACTCGCGACGCGGCTGATCGAGGTGGCGGAAGAAGAGGCCGCCACGCGCGGCTGCCATTCCGCATGGCTCGATACGCTCAATCGTGAGGCGCTCAATCTTTATGAACGGCTGGGATACGAGCGCTTCGGGGAGTTGAAGGACTATCCGAAGGGCGGAAGCCGCTTTTTCCTGCAGAAAAAACTGACGAAGCCTGCTGCTGCATGATGCCGGCTCAGCCGCGCCAATCCTCAGACAGGATTGCCCAACGTTCGTGATCGCGCCATTCGCCACCGATCTTGAGGTAGCGAGGCGAATAACCCTCCTGCTGGAATCCCAAACGCTTCACCAGGGCGCGTGAGGGCTCATTGCCCGGCTGGATATTCGCCTCGACGCGATGAAGCCCAAGCTCCAGAAAGGCATGGGCTACGACGAGGCCGACGGCTTCGCTCATCAGGCCGCGACCCGTCATACCTGCGACCGCGTAATAGCCCATATAGGCGCTCTGGAAGAACCCTCGCACGATCTCACTCAGGTTGATGACGCCGACGATGCGGTTGCTGGTCCGCTCGCGTGCGATGAAGCCGACCGACCTGTCGCCGTCGCAGCGAGCGAGGTAGGCCTGAAAGCTCGCCCAATCGCGACATGGCGCAACCCATGGCTCGTGCAGGTCGAGGCTGGCCAAGTTCGCGGCGATCAGCTCGGCTCCGTCTTGTGGCCGGGTATAATCGATGACGATGCGCTGAGCCATGCATTCATCCTCATTTCAGGAACCAGGACCTAAGCATTCCGTTATCGTCAGTCTCAATCACGAAGGATAGGATCATGCGCGCCTTCATCATCCCTGCCGTCGCAGTTGTCTTTGGTGCTACCCTCTTTGGTACCGCTCCCGAGGCACAGGCCCGTTTCAGCCCGCAGACGATCGAAACACCTTCGCTTGTCGACAACGTGGCCTGCGTCACGCGCCGCGTCCGCACCGTGCGCCCCAACGGCCGGGTGGTTTACCGCACCGTGCGCCAGTGCGGCGTACCCGCCTGGCAGCGCCGTGCCGAACGCTGCCGCGTCGTTCGGGAGCGCGTCTATCGCCCGAACGGCAGCGTGGTCGTACGCGACGTCCGCCGCTGCCGCTAGACGGGAAGACGGATACACTTCAGGGGCTCGGGTCATTCCGAGCCCCTTTCTTATTCCAAAGCCCCGACGGCGCTCTCAACGGCTTCCACGACGGCACCGGAGCGCACAAGATCGAGAGCTTGGCACATCTCGGTGGCATACCACCGGTCGCCGTCGAGAGCGGGCGGAATGACGGCGCGAATTGCTTCCATGGCAGCGCGCGAGCCCTTGCCGAGCGGATGATCCTTTGCGATCGGCTCCACGAGCGTCAGCGCCTGCGCGGCCATCAGCAATTCACCCGCCACGATCTGCTCCACGTTTTCCACGATGGTCCGTGCCTTGCGCCCGCACCATGTCGAACTGGAAACGTGATCCTCCGCATTGGATTTGCCGGGGATCGAATCGACCGAACCCGGTGTCGCAAGTCCGCGGTTTTCCATGACGAGGGCCGACATGGAGCATTGCACCGTCGCGAAGCCCGTGTTCAGTCCGCGCTTCCCAGCGAGGAGGTTGCGCGGCAGGCCATAGGACATGGTGGGATCGATGAGCCGCGCGAGGCGACGCTCGGAAATCGCACCGAGGTCGGCCATGGCGATGCTCAAGAAATCCATGGCCTGCGCCATGTACTGTCCGTGGAAGTGGCCGCCCGAGATCGACACGTAGCCGCCCTGCCCATCGTCGAAAATGAGCGGGTTGTCGGTGGCCGAGTTCATTTCGGTGCCGACGATGCGCTCCACGTACTCGATCGCTTCCACGGCGGGCCCGTGGACCTGCGGAGTGCAGCGCAGCGAATAGACATCCTGCACGCGAGGGCTTGCGGGCGCTCCAGGCTGCCGCGGCTCGTCGGGGAAGACGATGTCACGCGCGCTCTGGGAGCAGCGTTGTGAGCCTTCGAGGACCCGAAGGAGGTTGCGCGCCACGCGCGCCTGTCCGGGATGTGGACGCGCTTTGTGCACGCGTGGGTCGAAGGCGGCCAACTCACCGCGCATCGCCTCGAGCGACAGGCACATGGCGATATCCGCATGCTTCAGAACGCGGCGCGCATCGCTCGTGGCGAGAGTGGCGAGAGCAAGCGAAGCTGTCGAGCCGTTGATGAGCGCGGAGGCGTCCTTCGCTCCCAGTTCGAAGTCCGGATCGAACCCTGCCAGGCGGATCGCCTCCCGGGCCGGCATCAGCCGCCCCTGATAGATCATCTCCGCTTCCTCGAAGCCGCAGACGGCGCCCGCCATATGGGCGAGCGGCGCGAGATCGCCCGAGGCCCCAACCGAGCCCTTCTGTGGGATGACCGGATGCAGGCCCGCATTGAGGAAGGCGAGCAGGCGCTCGACCAGCTCGACACGCGGTCCGGAATAGTTGGACGCGAAGGCATTGGCGCGCAGCAGCATCATGGCCCGCGTGACGTCCGCCGCAAAGGGCTCGCCGACGCCCGTGGCGTGGGCATAGACGCTCTTCCTCTGGTAAGCCGCCATGTCGGAGATGAGGACCCGCTGATCCTTGAACAGGCCGACACCCGTATTGAAGGCGTACATGAGCGGTGCATCGTCATGCATCCAGTTGCGGTCGATATAGGCGCGCGTCGCCGCGATCCGCTCGCGCGCCTCGGGCGCCAGCTCCGCCCGCGCGAAGCGTCCCTGGGCATCCGGGCGGGCGACCCGCACCACATCCTGAATCCGAAGCGTCGTTCCATCGAGCTGGACCGTCATCGCTGTTCCTCGCGTTCTTCGTCAAGGGATAATGGGGCGGTCCACAACGCGCAACAGCCGCCCCGAGATACCTCGGGGCGGCTGTTGCGGCCAAGCTCGGATGCGGAATTCCCCTCACAGGCGCTTCGTGGTCTCGGGGTCGAAGAGGTGGACGTTGGCAGGATCGATGGACAGGGTCAGCTTGCGGATATCGGCTGCGATCTGCCCCGTGGAGGCCTGCACCACGAATTCCGTGCCTGCCACCTTGCCGTGGAAGAGCTGGGTCGCTCCGAGTTCCTCGACGAAGTCCACATCCATGGAAAGGCTGCTAGAGCCCGCAGCGCCGCCCGCCTGCACGTCCTCGGGGCGAAGACCAACTTCGATGGCGGAGCCTGGGGCGAGGCCGTCGCGCATGTCCGTGACCGCAATCGTCTGGCCGCCCACCGACACGCGGCCGGGACCTTCCACCTTGCCGGGGAGGATGTTCATGGGCGGGGAGCCGATGAAGGTCGCGACGAACCGGGTCTCGGGACGGCGATAAACCTCCGACGGGGAGCCCACCTGCTCGATCTGACCGCCCGACATCACCACGAGCTTGTCCGAGAGCGTCATGGCTTCGACCTGATCGTGCGTCACGTAGATGGAGGTCACGCCGAGAGCTTTCTGCAGACGCTTGATCTCCACGCGCATCTGGACACGCAGCTTGGCGTCGAGGTTGGAGAGCGGCTCGTCGAAGAGGAACACCTGCGGCTTGCGCACGATGGCGCGGCCCATGGCGACGCGCTGGCGCTGGCCGCCCGAGAGCTGGCGCGGCTTGCGGTCGAGGAAGGGCTCGATGGCGAGGATGCGGGCTGCTTCCTTCACCCGCTTCTCGATCTCGTCCTTCGGCGTCTTCCGGTTCTTCAGTCCATAGGCCATGTTGTCGTAGACGCTCATATGCGGATAGAGCGCATAGTTCTGGAACACCATCGCGATGTCGCGATCGGCGGGCTCCACCTGGTTGACCACACGGTTGCCGATCTTGATCTCCCCGCCGGAAATCGTTTCCAAACCGGCGATCATGCGGAGAAGCGTGGACTTGCCGCAGCCGGACGGGCCGACCAGCACGCAGAACGACCCGTCATCGATCCCGAGCGAGACGCCTTTCACGGCCTCCACATTGCCCGCATAGATCTTTCGGACAGTATCGAGTGTTACCCCAGCCATTGGTTCATTCCTTTTCACGCCAGCCCGTGCAGCAGGGGGCACCAGGCCGGACAATTCCGATATTTCCTTGAAGCCCCTCCCGATGCAGCGGGAAGGGCGACGCGCGTTTCCCGCGCGTCACTTTTCCGTTTCGACGAGCCCCTTCACGAAGAGGCGCTGCATGAAGATCACGACGAGGACCGGCGGCACCATGGCGAGCACGGCCGTGGTCATCGCGATCTGCCATTCGGTCAGCGCGTCCGTGGTGGTGATCATCTTCTTGATGCCGATGACGATGGTCTGCATCGAGCTCTTCGTGGTGATCAGCAGCGGCCAGAGATACTGGTTCCAGCCGTAGATGAACTGAATCACGAACAAAGCCGCGATGGTCGTCATGGAGAGCGGAAGCAGCGTATCCTTGAAGAAGCGGAATGCGCCCGCCCCGTCGATCTTGGAAGCTTCGAGAAGCTCGTCCGGGACCGTCATGAAGAACTGACGGAAGAGCAGCGTGCCGGTCGCCGAAGCGATCAGCGGCATGACGAGACCCGTATAGGTGTCGAGGAGCCCCAAATCGGCGACGATCTTATAGGTCGGGTAGATGCGCACTTCGACAGGAAGCATCAGGGTGATGAAGATGACCCAGAAGGCCGTCTTGCGGAACGGGAACTTGAAGTAGACCACCGCGTAGGCCGACAGGATCGAGATCAGAATCTTACCGAACGCGATGCCCAGCGCCATGATCATCGAATTGACCATCATGCCGATCACAGGCTCACGGGCCGTCTTCCCGCCATAGAAGAGCGTGCGGGTGTAGTTCTCGACCGCCTGGTCGCCTGGGATCAAGGGCATGTTGCCGTTGATGATGGTGGCCGCATCGAAGGTCGACGCCATGATGGCGAGATAGACCGGGAAGGCCACCACGACGACGCCGATGACCAGCGTCAGGTAAGCCATGAATTGTGCGAAGGGACGATTCTCGACCATCAGTACTGCACCTTGCGCTCGACATAGCGGAACTGGACGGCGGTGAGCGCGATCACGATGACCATGAGGATCACCGACTGCGCGGCCGAGCCGCCGAGGTCACCGCCGAGGCGGCCGTCCGCATAAACCTTGTAAACGAGAGTCGTCGTCTGACCGGCCGGGCCACCGCCCGTGACGGCATCGATGATGCCGAAGGTCTCGAAGAACACATAGACCACGGTCACGACGAGCAGGAAGAAGGTGGTGGGCGAGAGCAACGGGAAGATGATCGTCCAGAAACGGCGCATGGGTCCGGCCCCGTCGATGGCGCCGGCTTCGATCACGCTCTTCGGAATCGCCTGCAGGCCCGCCAGGAAGAACAGGAAGTTGTAGCTGATGTGCTTCCAGGTGGCGGACAGCACCAGCAGGATCATGGCATGCGTCCCGTTGAGCATGGGATTCCAGTCGATCCCGGCCGCGCGGATCGGGCGCGCCAGCGTACCGAGCGTCGGATGGAACATGAAGATCCACAGCACGCCTGCAATGGCGGGGGCCACCGCATACGGCCAGATCAGCAGGGTCTTGAACGCATGGCCGCCGCGGATGCTCTTGTCCGCCTGGGTGGCGAGAAGCAGAGCGCAGGACAGCGAGAAGAAGGCCACCAGGGACGAGAAGATCACCGTGGTCACCATGGCCCGGTAGTATTCGGGCTGCTCGAAGAGGCCGAGATAATTCTCAAATCCGACGAATTCGGAGGACAGGCCGAAGGCATCCTCCCGGAGGAAGGACTGCCAGATCGCCTGAGACGCAGGCCAGTAGAAGAAAATGACGGTGATCGCCATCTGCGGAACAATCAGCAGAAGCGGCAGCGTCCAACCTGAAAAATGAGCTCGTTTTTCCATCGCTCTAGGGTCGTCCGGTGAGGGTGCAGATGACGGCATCCACCGGTCTGCGAGGTTATCTATAAGATCATCCCGGGCAGCTTTCGGCCGCCCGGGATGACAAGTCGTTTTTGGTCAGTCGGTCTTAGCGAACGGTGCGCTCGAACTGACGCAGGATCTGGTTGCTGCGCGACACCGCAGCGTCGAGCGCATCCTTGGCAGGCTTCTGACCGGCGAGAGCCGCCTCGATCTCCTCGGAGATCACGTCGCGGATCTGGACCATGTTGCCGAAGCGCAGGCCGCGGGAGTTCTCGGTCGGCTCCTTGTTGGTCAGCTCCTTCAGAGGCGTCTCGAGGACCGGGTTCTTCTCATAGAAGCCGGAAGATTTGGTCTTCTCGTAGGCGGCCTTCGTGATCGGGAGATAGCCCGATTCCTGGTGCAGCTTCGCCTGACGGTCGGTATCCGAGAGGAAGGCGAAGAACTTGGCGACGCCCTTGTACTCCTCGGCCGACTTGCCGCCCATCACCCACAGCGAAGCGCCGCCGATGATCGAGTTCTGCGGAGCGCCCTGAACGTCCGGGTAGTAGGGCATCGGAACCGAGGTGTAGTCGAACTTCGCGTTGGCCTTCACGTTGCCGTAGAAGCCCGACGACGTGAGGAAGATCGCGCATTCACCGGAGGTGAAGCGGCCTTCGCTCTTCGAGTCGCGGCCCGAATAGTCGTAGGTCTTGTCCTTCTGCAGGTCGATGAGGTTCTGCAGGTGCTTCACGTGCAGCGGCGAGTTGAACTTCATCTCCGTGTCGAAGCCGTCGAGACCGTTGGCCTTCGTGGCCATCGGCACGTTGTGCCAAGCCGAGAACTGCTCGATGTTGGCCCAGCTCGCCCAGGCGTTCGAGAAACCGCAGGTGTCGTGGCCGGCAGCCTTGAGCTTCTTGGCGGCGGCGAACACATCAGGCCAGGTCTTCGGGATCTCGTTGACACCGGCCTTCTTCAGCTCGTCCTTGTTGATCCACATGACCATCGAGGAGGAGTTGAAGGGGAAGGAGAGCATCTCGCCCTTCGCCGTGGAGTAATAGCCGGTGATCGCGGGCAGGTAAGCCTTCGGATCGAACTTCTCGCCGGCATCGGCCATCAGCTGGTAGACCGGCTTGATCGCGCCCTTCGCGCCCATCATGGTCGCGGTGCCGACTTCGAAGACCTGCAGGATGTGCGGAGCATTGCCCGCTCGGAACGCGGCGATACCGGCGTTCAGGGTGTCGGCATACTGTCCCTTGTAGCTGACGACGACCTTGTAGTCTTTCTGCGAGTTGTTGAATTCTTCGGCCAGGCGGTTCACGACCTCGTTATTGGCACCCGTCATGGCGTGCCACCATTGGATCTCCGTCTGCGCGAAAGCGGAAGTGCTCGTCGCGAGACCGAAGGCCAGGGCGCCGAGAAGGGATTTTTTCATCATACTAGTCTCTCCCATATCATCCCCCTTGGGGATGTTATTGTCGTTCACCACCCCTGCACGAAGGCCGGATGACGCTTTAATGACACAAACATGACAATCATAGCCGGCTTCAAAATGGAAGCCCCTTTCATTGAAAAGACTTAACAACTGGGGATGGGAACAGGCCGGAAGCGCTCTTCGTTGAGGGAATAACTTAACGGAAGAAGCACATGCCCCAGATGATCACAGCCCTGTTCAGGGATCCCGCGCAAGCCCACCAGGCCCTTCAGGCCCTCATGGAAATGGGCATCGCCCAGAGCCGGATCGTCGCCGCCGGCCCGGAGGATGCCCGCGAGATTTCCTCCATCTCGGGCTTCCGGTCTCTTTCGATCCCCAATGACTCCGTAAAAGCCCTCGATGACCTCAACCTCCCGAGGGACGACCGGCGCATCTTCGAGCGCGGCCTGCAGCAAGGCTGCACGCTGATCGCGGCCCGGGTTGATCGGGACGATATGGAAGAGGCAGCGCGGGTGCTGGACCTGTTCGAGCCCCTGGACCTGGACAGCAGCAGCCGGGAATGGCTCAAGGCCGGCGCGGGGCAGGACGCGGGCGCGGATCTCGGCGCGCCCCTGGCCGCAGGGGTGACCGGCGGCTCCCAGGCAGGCCAGACCAATACGGGTTCGCTCCCCGGTATGGGAGCGATGGCGGAAGGCACCGACGATCTCGGCTCCGCCGATCTGCGGACGGGCGAGACCGGCCAGCCGAATGCGGGCGCGCAGACCACCACGGGAACCGGCGCCCGCCACAGTGACGAGCGGGCAGACAGGGAAGGCGTCAACGAACTCGCCGCCGCCTCCCAGCCATCCCCGGATCAGCCCGGCCTGATGCAGCGGCACATGAACCGCGGTGGCCGGATCTGGGCCTATCACTCCCCGGACGAGCGCGGCCTCTAGAGCATCGGACTCCCGTCCGATGCTCTAGATCACGTTACGCTCGAGGAGCGGACGGTTCGCCAGGACGCGCTCGTAGCCGAGTTCGGACAGTTCGAGCGTGCGGTAGCCGCCATGGACGATCAGTTCGGACAAGCCGCGGCCGACCGCAGCGGCCTGCTGTAGGCCGTGTCCCGAGAAACCGTTGCAGAGATAGAAGTTCTCGATCTCGCCCGCCCTTCCGATGATGGCGTTGTGATCGATGAGGCTCATGTCGTAGGGCCCCGACCAGGCGCGGCCCGGCCTGATCGCCTCGAAGGCGGGGACGCGGTGGGCGAGCGACGGCCAGATGAACTCCTCGAAGAAGGAAAAGTCGATCTCCTGGCTTGCCGGATCCTCATCGAACCAATCAGGGTCGACGTCCGCCTCCGGCGAGGCCCCGCAGATGAAGTTCCCTTCGCCCTCGGGCCGCACATAGGCCCCGGAGGTATCGATGAGCAGCGGGCAGTTCTCCACGGCCTCCTTGCAGGAGAAGGTGAACACGTAGCGGCGCTTGGCCTGAACGGGAATGGAGAGGCCCGCCATCGCGGCGATCGCCCGTCCGCCTGAGCCGGCACAGTTGATGAGCGTGCCGCAGGCGATGCGCGTTCCATCCTTCAGTCGCACGGCGACCACGCGGCTGCCGTCGCGTTCCACCTCGGCCACTTCGCCCTTCACATATTCGGCGCCGAGCGAACGGGCCTTCTTGCGGAATGCCTGGAGCAGGCCCCAACCGTCGAACCAGCCCTCCCCCGAGCGCCCCCAGGTGCCGGCTGCCAGATCCTCCACATTGAGCCAAGGGAAACGGCTCTTCAGCTCGTCCGGCTTCAGGAAGAGAATGTCCGCACCTTCCGCGGCCTGCAGCGCTTGGTTCTCCCGCAGGATCGGCTCACCCGCCTCCGACGCGCAATAGAGATAGCCGCCCTCCTTCAGTCCGATCTCGGGCACGTCGCCATCAACGGTGAGATACTCGCCGATATTGCGCAGGAAACGGATTCCATAGAGCGAAATACGAATGTTCACGGCGCTGGAATATTGCTGACGGATCGAGGCCGCCGACAGGGCGGACGCCGAGAGCTGATAGGTGTGATCCTTCTCGATGACGATGACGCGCCCCTTGAAGCCGGAATCGGCGAGGAGATGGTAGGCGGTGGAGGAGCCCATGACGGCGCCGCCCACAATCACGACATCGGCTACGTTTGAAGCTGAAGAGGTCATCGTTCGAATTTCGTTGAGAGGATGATGGAGGATTGCGTGCGCTCCACACCCTCCAACGCGCCGATTTTGTCGATGGCGGCATCGAGGATGGGAACATCTTCTGCCTCTACCACTGCCAGCAAGTCGAAGACACCGGCAACGGAATGAAGCGCGCGCAATTCTGGCATGCGCTGCAGCGCGGTGGCAACGGCGGCGGACGCTTTCGGCGCGACCACGATGGTGACATGCGCGCGCACCATGCGTCGGCTGACCTCTTCGGCCAGCCTCAGCGTATAGCCGACGATCACCCCGCGCCGCTCCAGGCTCTCCACCCTCGCCTGCACGGTGGTTCGGGAGAGCTTCAGACGGCGGGCGGCCTCCGCATGGCCGATCCGGGCGTTTTCGCGCAAGAGCGCAATCAGGGCACGATCCGTGGCGTCGAGCATCACAATGACCAGTCGTTACGGCACTATGCCGACAACTACCCGGCTTTCCGTCAGCTTGTCTATGGCACTTTGCAGCACTTTGCCTTTTTCTGTCCCGATCACAGGGAGACGCACTACATGAAATCCATTCTCGTCATCGGCGCCGGCAAGATCGGCTCGACCATCGTCGACATGCTCAATGAGACGGGCGACTACGACGTGACCGTCGCCGACTCCTCCGCGGAGGCTCTCGAGGCCGTGGCGAAGGACGGCATCAAGACGATTCAGCTCGACTTCAATGACGCGGTGGCCCTCCAGAACGCCCTGAAGGGCCGCTATGCGGTCCTGAGCGCCGCGCCCTATCACCTGACCGGCCACGTGGCCCAAGCCGCGCGCATCGCGGAAGTGAACTATTTCGACCTCACGGAAGACGTCGCCACCACGCGCATGGTGAAGGAACTGTCGGAAGGCGCCACGACCGCCTTCATTCCTCAGTGCGGCCTCGCTCCGGGCTTCATCTCCATCGTGGCGCACGACATCGCCAGCCGCTTCGACAAGCTCGACACCGTGCGCCTGCGCGTCGGCGCGCTACCGCAATATCCGTCGAATGCCCTCTCCTATAACCTGACCTGGAGCACCGACGGCGTCATCAACGAGTATATCGAGCGCTGCGAAGCCGTGGTCGACGGCCGCCTGCGCGAGGTTCCGGCCATGGAAGAGCTCGAGGAGTTCTCCCTCGACGGCACCCGCTACGAGGCCTTCAACACCTCGGGCGGTCTCGGCACGCTTTGCGAGACGCTCGAGGGCAAGGTGCGCAACCTCAACTACAAGACTATCCGCTATCCGGGCCACTGCGCCCTGATGCGCGTGCTTCTCAACGATCTGCAGCTGCGCAACCGCCGCGAGGTCCTGAAGGACATCCTGGAGAACGCCGTTCCCGCCACCATGCAGGACATGGTCATCGTCTTCGTGACCGTGACGGGCGAGCGCGGCGGCCGCTACGTTCAGGAAACCTATGCCCGCAGCATCTACGGCCAGAAGGTGGCCGGCGTGCAGCGCACCGCCATCCAGGTGACCACGGCTGCAGGGATCTGCGCCATGCTTGACCTCCTTGTGGACGGCAAGCTCCCGAAACAGGGTTTCGTTCGCCAGGAAGAGGTCGCCCTCGATGCCTTCCTCGCCAATCGTTTCGGCCGGGTCTACGCGGGCGTGCGCCTGGACGAGAGCCGCGAGCCGGCCGCGAAGAACATCCGCCTCGACGCGGTTGCATGACGTTTCGGAACAGGCTCCCGTCCCCTACGAGCGGGAGCCTGCCCGGCTTCTTTCCGAAATTGCATGATCCTATTCGGGAAAAGCAGTTCCCACCTTTCGCGATCATGCTTTAAGACGGTGGCCTGAAGGCTGCCGTCGTCTTGTTTCAAGAACAGGCGAAGGTAGTGGGCCCGCCCAAACGGCCCGCACCCGATCCATGGGAGAATGATCATGTCCGCCCTGCCATCCGTTTCGACCTCAACTGCCAGCGTGGCGGAGGAAGCCCGCGCCATTCTCGCCCGTCTCGGCGTGCCGGACAGCGCCTTTGCCACCACCGGCCGCCCGGCAAGCTCCCCCATCACGGGCGAGGTGATCGCCCACGTCCGCGAGACCACCCCGGACGAGGCCAAGGCCGCCATCGGCCGCGCCGACGCCGCCTTCAAGGCATGGCGCAAGATCCCCGCTCCGAAGCGTGGCGAGTTCGTGCGCCTGCTGGGCGAGGAACTGCGCGCCGCCAAGGACGACCTCGGCCGCCTCGTCACGCTCGAAGCCGGCAAGATCGTGTCCGAGGGCCTCGGCGAGGTTCAGGAGATGATCGACATCTGCGACTTCGCGGTCGGCCTTTCCCGCCAGCTCTACGGCCTCACCATCGCCACCGAGCGCGCCGATCACCGCATGATGGAAACCTGGCATCCGCTGGGCGTCTGCGGCGTCATTTCCGCCTTCAACTTCCCGGTCGCCGTGTGGTCCTGGAATGCGGCCCTCGCCCTCGTCTGCGGCGATTCCGTCGTGTGGAAGCCCTCCGAGAAGACCCTGCTGACGGCGCTTGCCACCCATGCCATCGCCGAGCGGGCCGCCAAGCGTTTCGGCGGCGTGCCGGAAGGCCTGCTCGAAGTTCTCCTCGGCGGCCGCGAGATCGGCGAGATCCTCGTCGACGATCACCGCGTGCCGGTTCTCTCGGCTACCGGCTCCACGGCCATGGGCCGTCAGGTCGGCCCGAAGCTCGCCGCCCGTTTTGCCCGCGCCATCCTCGAGCTCGGCGGCAACAACGCTGCGATCGTGGCTCCCTCCGCCGATCTCGACCTCGCGCTGCGCGGCATCGCGTTCGCCGCGATGGGCACGGCGGGCCAGCGCTGCACCACGCTGCGCCGCCTCTTCGTCCATGACAGCGTCTACGACCAGCTCGTTCCGCGTCTCGTCAAGGTCTACGGCAGCGCCAAGATCGGCGACCCGCGCGCCGAAGGCACGCTCATCGGCCCGCTGATCGACCAAGCCGCCTTCGACGGCATGGAGCGCGCCCTCGACGAGGCTCGCAACGCGGGCGGCACGGTCCATGGCGGCGGACGCTACGCCGATGTGGCGAGCAACGGCGTCTATGTCCGTCCCGCTCTGGTCGAGATGCCGGAGCAGACCGGCCCGGTGCTGCGCGAAACCTTCGCGCCGATCCTGTACGTGATGCGCTATACGGATTTCGATCAGGTGATCGGGCTGCACAACGCCGTCGGTGCCGGCCTCTCCTCGTCGATCTTCACGCTCAACCTGCGCGAAGCCGAGACCTTCGTGTCGGCGGTGGGTTCCGATTGCGGCATCGCCAACGTCAATATCGGCCCCTCGGGCGCCGAGATCGGCGGCGCGTTCGGCGGCGAGAAGGAGACGGGCGGCGGCCGCGAGTCCGGCTCGGATGCCTGGAAGGCCTATATGCGCCGCGCCACCAACACGATCAATTTCGGCACCTCGCTTCCGCTCGCACAGGGCGTGAAGTTCGACGTGGACGCCTGATCGTCCTGAAAGACCGCGCGGAGGGCAGCGATGCCCTCCGTTTTCTTATCCAAACCTTCTTTTGCATCGTGAGCCTCCCATGACAGCCAACTCCCGCACCGGCGGCCAGATTCTTGTCGATCAGCTTCTCGTTCACGGGGTCGATCACATCTTCTGCGTTCCGGGCGAGAGTTATCTCGCAGCCCTCGATGCGCTGCATGATGCCAGCATCAACGTCACGGTCTGCCGCCAGGAAGGCGGCGCCGCGATGATGGCCGAGGCCTATGGCAAGCTCACGGGCCGCCCCGGAATCTGCTTCGTCACGCGCGGCCCCGGCGCGACCAACGCTTCGCCGGGCATCCATATCGCCAAGCAGGATTCCACACCGATGATCCTCTTCGTCGGCCAGATCGAACGCGGCATGCGTGAGCGCGAAGCCTTCCAGGAGCTCGATTACCGCGCCGCCTTCGGCCCCCTCGCCAAGTGGGCGACGGAAGTGGACGATCCGGCCCGCTTCCCCGAGATCATCTCCCGCGCCTTCCACGTGGCGACTTCGGGCCGCCCGGGCCCGGTCGTGATCGCGCTGCCTGAAGACGTTCTGACCGAGATGGCCGAAGTCGCCGACGCGCCGCGCTATCAGGTGATAGAAGCGCATCCCTCGCTCGCGCAAATGGCCGATCTGCAAAAGCTCCTGCAGGACGCGAAGAAGCCCGTGGCGCTCCTCGGCGGCAGCCGCTGGTCGGAAGCGGCCGTGCAGGATTTCGTGCGCTTTGCCGAGCGCTTCGAGCTGCCCGTCGCCTGCACCTTCCGCCGCCAGATGCTTTTCCCCGCCGATCACGCATCCTATATCGGCGACCTCGGCCTCGGTGTGAATCCGAAGCTGCTCGCGCGCATCAAGGAGGCCGACCTGATCCTTCTCGTCGGCGGGCGCCTCTCCGAGATCCCGAGCCAGGCCTATACGCTGCTGAACATCCCAGCGCCGCAGCAAAAGCTCGTCCACATCCATCCCGATTCCAGCGAACTCGGGCGGATCTATTCTCCGCATCTGGCCATTAACGCCTCGCCGAACGCCTTCACGGCGGCGCTGGAGAGCGTGCAGCCGCCCGCCGCCCTGCCCTGGAGCGAGGGTACGAAGACGGCGCATGCCGACTATCTCGCCTGGAGCAACCCCACCGCCATCAGGCATGCGGGCAATCTGCAGATGGGCGAGGTGATGGCTCACCTGCGCGAGGTGATGCCCTCCGACACGATCTACTGCAACGGGGCCGGCAACTTCGCCACCTGGGTTCACCGCTTCTGGCCTTTCCGGCATTACGGCACGCAGCTCGCGCCGACCTCGGGCTCCATGGGCTACGGCGTTCCGGCAGGCGTGGGCGCCAAGCGCATCAACCCCGACAGCACGGTCGTGGTGTTCGCAGGCGACGGCGACTTCCTCATGAACGGCCAGGAATTCGCAACCGCCGTGCAATATGACCTGCCGATCCTAGTGGTCCTGCTCGACAACGGCATGTACGGCACGATCCGCATGCACCAGGAGCGCGAATATCCGGGCCGCGTCTCGGCCACGATGCTGAAGAACCCGGATTTTGCAGCCTATGCCAAGGCCTTCGGCGGTTATGGCGAGCGCGTCGAGAACACGGAGGACTTCCCGGCCGCCCTCCAGCGGGCGCTTACCTCCGGCAAGCCCGCCATTCTGCACTGCCTGCTGGACCCCGAGGCGATCACGCCCGCCATGTCCCTCACCGCCATCCGCGAGAAGGCGCTGGCGAGCCGCAGCTGATTGACGTGATCGGCCGTATTGCCTCACCGAGAAATGTTCCTGGCCCGGGGTGGTCGTTGCCTCACGTTCATGCTCCCGGCGGACTTAAGGGCTCTGCGAGCTCCAGGCCTTGGTCGGATGCCCCGAAGACCAAGGCCCGCGCCGCGTCCCGACGCCAGATTTTCAGGCGCCTCTGGAGCGTGCGCAGGTGCCTTTCGGCATACTGATCAGGATAGGTCTTTTGGAGCTTGTCCAGCAACTCACGGCCGGTGCGCCACGGCTCAGCCTTGAACCAGTCCTGCAGGTCCGCTGTCACCACCGCCAAAGGATCTGGCCGCCGCCGGCCGCGCGGAACCGGGGGCTTGCGGCGGGCGGTTGGGCGAACTTCGCCCTCTTTCCAGGCCGTGCGCAAACCCTTCAGGAACTGGTCGAGCGTCGCGGGATCCGAGGACGGCACGGGAGTCACTGGAGCATCGGCCAAGTCGACCAGGCGAGCCTGACCTTCACGGATCTGCTGCAGCAACCGGATCGGATCCAAGGTCACAAACAGCTCTGTCAGGTGAGCCTTGACCGCGGCGGGAACGCGAGGATCGTCCAGCAGCCGTTGGCAGGGTGTGGCAGGCGGGTGATAGCGCTTGCGCACCAGGGCACCCTGCCGTTCCTTGCTGGCCAGCTTGAACGAGGGCTGGAAGAAGTTCACGAACAGACGCAGAGAGGCATAAAGCCGGGCCAGGGCTGCAGCCGCCGGGATCCCCTCGAAGCGGCGATACCCGACAACATGGCGGACAATGGCCCCGTTCTTCTGCTCGACAAAGGCCTGGTCATTCTTGCGATAGGGCCGGCTGCGGGTGAAGGCGATCTCCTGATGCTGGCAATAATCCCGCACCGTCTCGTTCATGAAGACGCTGTCATTGTCCGTGTCGAACCCCAGCAGTGCAAAGGGGAGGAGCTTGCGGATCTCGGAGAGCACCTCCGTCAGGAGCCGCTGCTCGCGAAAAAGCAGCGGCGCGCACTCGGTCCAGCCTGAGGCGATATCGGTCAACACCAGGGTCTGGATGAAGCTGCCGCTGGCACTTGGGCCCCCATGCGCCACCAGATCGGCCTCGACAAAGCCGGGCGGGGGATTGTCCCAGTCGGCGAAAGTTCGCACCGGCACGCTGCGCCGCACCGCCAGGGAGGGTACGGACCGGCGCTTGGGTCGGTTGGTGGCCTGCTGCTTGACCGCTTGCAAGGCCCGATCGATGGTAGCCGCGCTCATGCCCAGCAGCCGCTCTCGCACCTCCGGAGCCAACCGAAGATGGCCATGGCGCTCCATCGCCTCGAGCAGAGGCGGCACGAGAGCCTTCAGGCGCTTGCCGCAGATCCGGTCCGAGGCTTCCCAAATCACGACGAGAGCCTCGCGAACCGCATCGTCGTAGATCCGGCGTCCGGGGCGCGCCCCTTGTGCCTTGTCCGGCAAGCCCTGCCGAAGCGCGCGCATCGCATGCTTGCGGGACAATCCTGTTATGGCCACGAACTCATCCAGAATGCGGCCCTTGTCCGGGCGATCACTCTGCTGATAGCGCGCCGAAATCGCTCGGATCAGTTCATTGCGTGTCGTCATGCTCACCTGCCTCATCATCGCCCCCGAAGCTCGCCCGAGCTCGGGAGCAAATCAGATGAGGCAACGATCTAAAATCAGGGAGCAATTCAGGTGATGCAATGCGTCGGCGAACGGCTTCTATAAGGAAGCCGTTCAACCTGGAGCTTTTATGCGCAGAGAGACCGAGTCCCGGTAAAGCCCGCCACCTGACAGGCGGGCGCGGCTGATCCCACAGCCGAATGCGCGCGTGTGCGCGCCTCTCTTGCAATTCAACAAAGCTCAGGGTTTTCCCGTGAACGTTTCACGCAACGGTCAGCGCGTGTTGCACGTGCTCGCCCAAGGCGGTCTCATTCGACATTACAAAGACGAGAACGGCCGCATTTCCGAAATCGAATGCCTCACCCGTGAAGGGTGGCTCATGTCGCTCTGCACGATGGATCTGTTCAAGATGCTGCG
Organism: Microvirga sp. HS2; assembly: GCF_055792805.1. NCBI lineage: Bacteria > Pseudomonadati > Pseudomonadota > Alphaproteobacteria > Hyphomicrobiales > Methylobacteriaceae > Microvirga > Microvirga sp. HS2. Next base: position 57,212 of record NZ_JBVVAJ010000011.1, on the reverse strand, counting down.
CCAGAAAGGGCTCATCGCATCCTCGAACGGAGGGCCCTATCGCATCACGCGGCAGGGGTTGCGGGCGGTGAGAAGCCGGCCGGACAATCGCTGAAGCAGTTCCTCAGCAACAAGAAGGGAGGCGATGGTGTCGCCTCCCCCAATCGTTCGAGCGGTGAGGCGCTCTCAGGCCGCCTTCGCCTCGTCGAGCCGCTTCGCCACGAGGCTGCGCAAGCTGCGCAGATCCTTCACGAAGGAGCGGATGCCCTCGGCGAGCTTCTCGGTCGCCATTGCATCCTCGTTGAGGGCGAAGCGGAAGGTCTTTTCATCCATCCGCGGCGGCGCCGGGATCTTCTCGACACTCTCGGGTGAGAGCTTGCGCGGCAACTCGCCTTCGGCCTTCGCCAGTTCGTCGAGAAGCGCAGGCGAGATGGTGAGGCGGTCGCAGCCGGCGAGCGCTTCGATCTCTCCGACATTCCGGAAAGACGCCCCCATCACCACGGTCTTGATCCCTTGAGCTTTGTACGAGGCGTAGATGTTGCGCACCGAGAGCACGCCCGGATCGGTCTCGCCCGTGTAGGGACCGCCGCCCGCCTTCACGTGCCAATCGAGGATGCGTCCCACGAAGGGAGAGATGAGGAACACGCCCGCTTCCGCACAGGCCTGCGCCTGGGCCATGGAGAAAAGGAGCGTGAGGTTGCAGTCGACGCCTTCCTTCTGAAGGATCTCCGCCGCGCGGATTCCCTCCCAGGTGGAGGCGATCTTGATCAGGATGCGCTCGCGCCCGATGCCGCGCTCCTCATAAGATTTGATGATGGCGCGCGCCTTGTTCACCGACGCCTCGGTATCGAAGGAGAGGTCGGCGTCGACTTCCGTCGAGACGCGGCCTGGCACGATACCGGCGAGTTCTGCTCCGAAAGCCACGGCCAGCCGGTCGCAGATCGCGGCCGTCACGGACTCGCGGGCGCCGCCCTGGCTGCGGCCCCAGGCCAGCGCCTCTTCGACGATGTGGCCATAGGCCGGGGTCTCGACCGCCTTCAGCAGCAGGGTCGGGTTGGTGGTGCAGTCCTGAGGCTTCAGGCGGCGAACCGCATCGAGGTCGCCGGTGTCGGCGACGACGACCGTCATGGCGCGCAATTGGTCGAGCTTGGAGGTCATTCCGGTCTCCGTGGATGTCATTTGTGCCAGACTTAGTGGGTTCAAGTCCCGGCGTGAAGGGAAAATGCGTCACATGAAGAGGCCGCGATGGGCCTTCACCCGGTCCAGAATGAAGGCATGGACCTCGGCGATGCGGTGGAGATTGCGCATCTCGGCATGGGTGACGATCCAATAGGCGCGGGTGAAGGAGATCTCCGGCAGGACGACCTTCAACTCCGGATACTGCCGGGCCGCATAATCATGCAGGATGCCGATGCCGACCCCGGCCCGCACGGCTTCGAGCTGGGCCACGACGCTCGCACACTCGTACCGCCGGGGTCCATATTTCTCGAGACCGGAGAAATATTCCAGCGCCGGGCTGAAGATGAGATCGGCCACATAGGTGACGAGCAGCTGGCCCGACAGCTCCTCAGGCGTGGCGGGAAGGCCATGACGGTCGATATAAGCCTGCGAGGCGTACATCCTCAGCCGGTAATCGGTGAGCTTGCGCGAGACGAGCCGCCCCTCCGTCGGCTGCTCCACGGTGATCGCGATATCCGCCTCGCGCTTGGAGAGCGAGAAAGTGCGCGGCAGGGCCACGAGCTGGATCGTGAGATCCGGGTGACGCTCGGCCAGGGCACCGAGTTCCGCCGCCAGAAAGTAGGTGCCGAGCCCGTCCGGTGCGCCCACGCGCACCACGCCGGAGAGGGCGAGATCCGACCCACCGACCTCGTTGGCCACCGCCAGCGCTTGGCTTTCCATGCTCTCCGCTTTGGCGAGCAGGCGCTCCCCCTGCTCGGTTAGGGTATAGCCTTGGGGCCTGCGCTCGAAGAGCTTGGCCTGAAGGGCCGTCTCAAGAGACGAGATGCGGCGGGAAACCGTGGTATGATCGGCTTCGAGGCGGCGAGCCGCCACGGTCAGCCGGCCTGCGCGGGCGACTGCCAGGAAAAAGCGGAGATCGTCCCAATCGAACGTGTTCATGCCCGTTCAATAACATATTGGGATTTCTGCACAACGCGACCTCATGTTCGCCCATAGCCGTGCAGTTTTGCCAATGCTAGAACAGGGCACCGAAAATCAGGAGAGAAACGCCATGCGCGAAGTCGGACATTTCATCGGCGGCAAGCAGGTTCCCGGAAAGTCGGGCCGTACCACCGAATTCTTCCAGCCCATGACCGGCGAGGTGATCGGTCGAGTCGCGCTGGCCTCCAAGGAGGAGATGCGCCAGGCCGTCGAGAACGCCAAGGCCGCGCAGCCCGCTTGGGCCGCCACCAACCCGCAGCGCCGCGCCCGCGTGATGATGAAGTTCCTGGAGCTCATCGCCAAGGAGACGGATTCCCTGGCCGAGCTTCTCGCCCGCGAGCATGGCAAGACCATTCCCGACGCGAAGGGCGACATCCAGCGCGGCGTCGAGGTAGTGGAATTCGCCTGCGGCATCCCGCACCTCCTGAAGGGCGAGTTCACCGAGGGCGCAGGCCCGGGCATCGACATGTACTCGATCCGTCAGCCGCTCGGCGTCGTGGCCGGCATTACGCCGTTCAACTTCCCGGCCATGATCCCGATGTGGAAGTTCGCCCCGGCGATCGCCTGCGGCAACGCCTTCATTCTGAAGCCCTCGGAGCGTGATCCGGGCGTTCCGATGCGCCTCGCCGAGCTGATGATCGAGGCTGGCCTTCCGGCCGGCATCCTCAACGTGGTCAACGGCGACAAGGAAGCAGTGGACGCGATCCTCGACGATCCGGACATCAAGGCCGTGGGCTTCGTCGGCTCCTCGCCGATCGCGCAGTACGTCTATTCCCGCGCCACCGCCAACGGCAAGCGCGCGCACTGCTTCGGCGGCGCGAAAAACCATATGATCATCATGCCCGACGCCGACCTCGATCAGGCGGCGGACGCGCTCATCGGCGCCGGCTACGGCTCCGCGGGCGAGCGCTGCATGGCGGTCTCGGTCGCCGTTCCCGTCGGCAAGGCCACCGCCGATGCCCTGATGGACAAGCTGATCCCGCGCGTGGAGAGCCTGAAAGTGGGCCCCTCCACCGATCCTTCGGCGGATTTCGGTCCGCTCGTGACCAAGGCGCATATGGAGAAGGTGCGCTCTTACGTCGATCTCGGCGTGCAGGAAGGCGCGAAGCTCGTGGTCGATGGCCGCAACTTCAAAATGCAGGGCTACGAGAACGGCTTCTACATGGGCGGCTGCCTCTTCGACGAGGTGAAGCCCGAGATGCGCATCTACAAGGAAGAGATCTTCGGCCCCGTCCTCTCGGTCGTGCGCGCCAAGAACTACGACGAGGCCCTGCGCCTGCCCTCCGACCACGAGTACGGCAACGGCGTTGCGATCTACACCCGCGACGGCGACGCCGCCCGCGACTTCGCCTCGAAGGTGAATGTCGGCATGGTGGGCATCAACGTGCCGATCCCCGTGCCGCTCGCCTACTACACCTTCGGCGGCTGGAAGGCCTCGGGCTTCGGCGATCTCAACCAGCACGGCCCAGATGCGGTGCGCTTCTACACCAAGACGAAGACGGTCACGTCGCGCTGGCCGTCCGGCATCAAGGAAGGCGCGGAATTCTCCATTCCGACGATGCGGTAAGAGCGATCATGACGGCCGGGGCCCTCCCCGGCCGTTTTCCTTTGTCGAGCCGCTTTCACATGCGTGGAACCGCCACATGTCTTCCATGGCCGCATCTTTCGGCGAACCGGGGCCACTTCGCGGAAAAGTGCTCTAGATCCAAAGTCGGGGTGCACGAAGCACCTCTATCATGCCGATTTAGGACGATGACCCAGTTCTCTCTGACCGAAGACCAGATTGCCGTTCGCGACATGGCTCTTGCCTTCGCGGCGGAGAACCTTGCCCCCCATGCCCTCGAGTGGGACGAGACAAAGCATTTCCCGGTCGACGTCCTGAGGGAGGCAGCCGCCCTTGGCATGGCCGCGATCTACACCCGCGACGACGTGGGCGGATCGGGCATGACGCGGCTCGACGCGGCGCTCATCTTCGAGGCCCTGGCCACGGGCTGTCCCGCCATCTCGGCGTTCCTCTCGATCCACAACATGGTCGCATGGATGATCGACCGTTACGGATCCGAGGAGCAGCGCCAGCGCTTCCTGCCGTCCTTGTGCACCATGGAGCTCATCGGCAGCTATTGCCTCACCGAGCCCGGCTCGGGCTCGGATGCGGCGGCGCTCAAGACGAAGGCCGTGCGCGACGGCGACCACTATATCGTCAATGGCGTGAAGCAATTCATCTCGGGCGCGGGGACCTCGGATCTTTACGTGACGATGGTGCGCACGGGCGAGGAAGGCCCCTCCGGCATCTCGACGCTCATCATCGAAAAGACCATGCCTGGCGTGTCCTTCGGGGCGCAGGAGAAGAAGATGGGCTGGAATGCGCAGCCCACCGCCGCCGTGATCTTCGAGGATGTGCGCGTGCCCGTCGCCAATCGCCTGTCGGACGAGGGCATGGGCTTCAAGATCGCCATGTCGGGCCTCGATGGCGGCCGGTTGAATATCGGCGCGTGCTCGCTCGGCGGCGCACAATCCGCCCTCGACAAGGCCCTCGCCTACACGAACGACCGCAAGGCCTTCGGCAGGCGTATCGCCGATTTCCAGGCCCTGCAGTTCAAGCTCGCCGACATGGCGACCGAACTCGAATGCGCGCGCACCTTCCTCTGGCGCGCGGCCTCCGCGCTCGACGCCAAGGCGCTCGACGCCACCAAGCTCTGCGCCATGGCCAAGCGCATGGCCACCGACACGGGCTTCGAGGTGGCGAATGCCGCTCTCCAGCTCCATGGCGGCTACGGCTATCTTGCCGATTACGGCATCGAGAAGATCGTGCGGGACTTGCGCGTGCATCAGATCCTCGAAGGCACCAACGAGATCATGCGCCTCATCGTGGCCCGAGATCTGGTGGGGCGCGGAAACCGATGAGCGATGTGGGGCGAAAAGAGTTTGAGAGATTAAGGGAGCTTGCCTGGGGCTTAGTCCATGGAACCGAAAAGCCAAATTTTCTAGGTAAAACGCAGGAGGTAAGCTGGTTACGAGGTTGGGGGAATTTGGCTTATGGTTTTCAATGCGCCGCGGAGCAGATTGCTATTCACGCGTTAGATCGCTGGCCGAATGCTGATTATCTTTGGTACCCACTTTGCTACAACTACCGGCATTTCCTTGAACTTTCTATAAAAAGCCTTCTGCAAGAAACCCTTGGCATCAACTATAAGCACTCGCACTCTCTCACGTCACTTTGGCGAGAATGCAAAGAACATCTTTCAAAGCATGATTCATTTGAAGAATACGAGCACGCATTCGAACAGATTGACGGCGTACTAGAGCACTTCGACAATTCCGATCCACGTTCTACACGCTTCCGATATCCGGATGATCCAAGCCAAGGACCGAACCTATCGATCAATATCCATGAGCTGATCTATTACATGGAAGTATTTGAGATAGCGTTCTTTTCTTTAAGACAAACTATCGATCAGCACCAGCAACTGATGCAAGAAGCAGGGAGCTAAGCCATGACCAGCATCGCCTTCATCGGCCTCGGCAATATGGGTGGCCCCATGGCCACCAATCTCGTCAAGGCGGGACATGCCGTGACGGGTTTCGACCTCTCTCCGGCTTCCTGCGATCAGGCGCGCTCCGATGGGGTGAGGATTGCCGGTTCTACGGCCGAGGCCGTGCGCGATGCGGAGATCGTGATCACCATGCTGCCCGCGGGCAAGCATGTGCTCTCGGTCTGGACCGACATTCTGCCCTCCGTGAAGGACGGCTCGCTGCTGATCGACTGCTCCACCATCGACGTGGAAAGCGCCCGAAAGGCGCACGCGATGGCAGGCGAGCAGGAGCGCGGCCTCCTCACGCTGGATGCGCCGGTATCCGGCGGCGTCGGCGGCGCGAAGGGGGCGACGCTCACCTTCATGGCGGGCGGCGCGAAGGAGGCTTTCGACCGCGCGGACCCCGTTCTGTCCAAAATGGGAAAGAAGGTCGTTCATTGCGGAGAGGCCGGCGCCGGCCAGGCCGCGAAGATCTGCAACAACATGATCCTGGGCATCTCGATGATCGGCGTGGCAGAAGCGTTCGTGCTGGCCGAGAAGCTCGGGCTCTCGCATCAGGCTTTGTTCGACGTGGCCTCGACATCGTCAGGTCAATGCTGGTCGCTCACGACCTATTGCCCGGTCCCGGGCCCGGTGCCGACCTCGCCCGCCAACAACAGCTACAAACCCGGCTTCGCCGCAGCCTTGATGTTGAAGGACCTCCGCTTGGCCCAAGAAGCGGCTCTCGCGTCCGGCGCATCGACGCCGCTTGGAGCGGAAGCGGCCCAGCTCTATGCGCTGTTCAGCAATGCGGGTCACGAAGGCGACGACTTCTCGGGCATCATCAACTTCCTCCGCGGGCAGAAAAGATGACGTTAGGGCACAGAAGCCATGGCCGGGGAAGCCTCGATCAGCCCGGCCGGCTTCCCAATGTTATAAAATTGAAATTACAAAGCTTTGCGAAGTGTTGCATGACACCTACAGCTTTTGCGTTCCCCGTCCGCTAGCGTGATCCTTCCCTGATCGCTCAACCGCCGATTGCTGTCCGATGGTCCGCTCCGCCCTTCCTACGGCCAATCCTTCCACCGACGCGGCCGCTTTGCTGCGGCGCCTTGGTTTCGCGATTCTGCTGTTCGCCATTCCTGTGACCGCGCTCTTTACGCGCAGGGCGCTCGTGGTGATGGCGCCCCTGGCCGTCGCGCTCATCGTGATGGCGGCCCTTCTGGACGGCAGCACCAAGAATCCATGGCAGAGGACCGTCGATTTCGGGACCTCACGAGCAGGCCTTGCAGGGCTCGTTCTGGTGCTCTGGGCAGCCATGTCGCTGATCTGGACCCCGTTTCTGCCGCAAGCCTCTGAACGGCTCCTCAACATCATCGCCATGGGTCTGATGGGAGTGGCGGGCTATCTGGCCCTGCCGGAGCGGATGCGTTCGGCCAACCTGTATCTGCTTCCGATCGGTGTAGGCCTTGCGGCTCTGGTCGGGATCTCCATGCTCCTGCGGGACGGCGGCCATCTTGAGCCTGACGGATTAGGCGTGGAGCGCGGCATGGTGACCCTCGTCCTGCTGCTCTGGCCTGCGCTGACCTGGCTTCATTCCCGCGGGCGCAACCTGGAAGCCGTGGCGCTTGCGCTGGCTGTGTCCGTCGGCGCATTCCTCACGGCGGATCCCCTGCCCCTCATAGGCCTGACCGTCGGCGCTCTCGCCTTCGTCTTGACGGCGGCGAGCCCGCGAGCGGGATCGCGCTTGATCGGCCTTCTCATGGCGGGCTTCCTGATTGCCGCGCCCCTTGTGCCTTTCCTTCTGGAGCCCATTGCCCGAATGCTTGGGGCAGGCCCCTCCACGATAGCGAGCCTGGAGATCTGGCAGGAGCTCGTGCTCAAGGAACCCCTCCGACTTTTGACCGGTCATGGTCTCGAGACAGCCTGGCGGGGACGCTTGTTTGGCCTATTGCCTTCGGCTGCCCCGTTCGGCCTGCTGTTCGAGATCTGGTACGAGCTCGGCATCGTGGGAGCCGTCTCCGGGGCCGTTCTGCTCTCCCAGGCCGCCTTCAGCGCAAGGGGGGATCGTCCGATGCTCGGTCCCGGGGTCATGGCGTCGTTCGCAACGGCCTTCTCTCTTGGCGCATGCGGCATCGGCACCGCCCAGGTCTGGTGGTTCACGGCGCTTGTCGTACTGGTCCTGATCTTCACCGCCATCGAGCGCGGTCAGTTCCGCACCAAGCGCCCGAAGGCCATTCTGCACCGCCTGCGCTGAGGCCGCAGCCATTCCCGGGCTCTTGCCCATTCATCTTGACCGATGCCCCCAGCCTCTGGTTCGCTGAAACCCGCTTGATTCATGCAAAGGACATCCTATGCCCATCATCAACCGCGTCGCCGATCTTGCCGACGAGATCACCGCCTGGCGACGTGATTTCCACGAGAACCCCGAACTCGAATACGACGTTCACCGCACCGCCGGAATCGTGGCCGAGAAGCTCAAGAGTTTCGGCTGCGACGAGGTGGTGACCGGCATCGGCCGCACCGGCGTGGTCGGCGTGATCAAAGGCAAGACGAATTCGTCCGGCAAGGTCATCGGCCTGCGTGCGGACATGGATGCGCTGCCGATCCTGGAAGCCACCAACCTGCCCTACTCATCGAAGGTGCCAGGCAAGATGCATGCCTGCGGCCATGACGGCCACACGGCGATGCTCCTGGGCGCCGCGAAGTACCTTGCAGAGACACGCAATTTCGACGGCACGGCGGTCATGATCTTCCAGCCAGCGGAGGAAGGTGGCGGCGGCGGTGACGCCATGGTGAAGGACGGCCTGCTGGAGCGCTTCGGCATCCAGGAGGTCTACGGCATGCACAATTGGCCAGGTGTCGCCGTCGGGCATTTCGCGATGCGCCCGGGCCCCGTCATGGCGGCGGCGGATCGCTTCACGATCACCATCGGAGGCAAGGGCGGCCACGCGGCCTATCCGCACAACTGCATCGATCCCATTGTCACGGCCGCCCACGTGATCACTGCCCTGCAATCCGTGGCGTCTCGCACCGTCAATCCGCTCGAATCCATCGTGGTGTCCGTCTGCACCGTCAAGGCAGGTGATACCTTCAACGTCATCCCGCAGACGGCAACCCTGCTGGGTACCGTACGCACCCTCTCGCCGACCATCCGCGATGTGGCGGAAGCGAGAATTCGCGCCATTGTCGAGAGCACTTGCGCAGCCTTCGGCGCATCGGCCGACATCGCGTACAACCGCGGCTACCCGGTGACCGTGAACGATGCCGAAAAGACCGAGTTCGTCGCATCAGTCGCAAAGGCGGTTGCCGGTGAGAGCGCCGTGCAAACGAATTTCCCACCTGAGATGGGGGCGGAGGATTTCTCGTACATGCTGGAGAAGCGGCCGGGCGCTTATATCTTCGTCGGCAACGGTGACACGGCGGGCGTGCATCATCCTGCCTATGACTTCAACGATGCGGCGACGCCCTACGGCGTATCGCTCTGGGCGAAGATCATCGAAACCGGAATGCCCGCACGATAGCTCATCTGCCACCTCGTAGGCTGCCGCCGGCTCCAGCCGGCGGCAGCCGCATGACATGCATTCAGTGCAGAACCATCGACGTGAACGGATGGACATAGGCCTGCAGCATGACCAGAACGCCCACCAGAGACGCCAGCACGATGGAATGCCAGAACACGAAGCGCAGGATGCTGCCCTCGTGACCGAACCAGTTCGTGGCCGTGGAGGCCACGACGATGGATTGCGCATCGATCATCTTGCCCATGACGCCGCCCGATGAGTTCGCGGCCGCCATGAGAACGGGCGACAAGCCGAGCTGCTCGGAGGTGATCTTCTGCAAGCCGCCGAACAGCACGTTGGAGGCCGTATCCGAGCCGGTGAGCGCCACTCCGAGCCAGCCGAGCAAGGTGCCGAAGAACGGATACAGAACTCCCGTTCCGGCAAAGGCGAGACCCAGCGTCGCATCGACGCCGGCAAAGCGCGTGAGCGTGCCGATCGCGAGCATCGATGCAATGGTGATGAGGGAATAACGCAGCACCCAGATCGTCTCGAACCAGGCGGTGACGAGCCGCAAGGGCGAGAAGCCCATGAAGAGACCAGCGATGATCGCCGCGATCAGCACGCCCGTCCCCGTATAGGACATATAGGTGAAGGCGAAGACCGCAGCCTCCGGTGCCGGATTGGCTACGATAGGCGCGACCTTCTGCACCACATTGTGCAGTCCGGGCACCGGATAGTTCCAGATGAAGATCGGATTGACCAGGGACTTGAACCAGCCTGTGCCCCAGATCGCCACGATGACGGAGAGAATGATCCAGGGCACCCAGGCGCGGATCACCTCGCTGCGGGGCGCCTGGGGGGGCACATTGGCGGTGCCGGCGCTCAAGGGTGCGGGCCGCGGCATCGTGGAAACGGAATCATCGCGCGTCCGCAACGCCGGAGACGTCCAGATCTCCCTGGGTTGCCAGATCCGCATGAAGCCGACGAGACAGGCCATCGAGATGAGCGATGCGCCGATGTCCACGATCCACGGGTTGATGTAATTCGAGATCAGGAATTGCGGAACGGCGAAGGACACCGCGCAGACCAGAATGGCCGGCCAGACCTGAAGCATGCCTCGGAAGCCCGCGAAGACCCAGATCAGCCAGAACGGCACGATCAGCGAGAAGAAGGGCAACTGACGGCCGACCATGGCGCCGAGCACGTAAGGATCGAAGCCGGTGACGGAGGCCAAGCCCTGGATCGGGGCGCCAAGCGCGCCGTAAGCCACGGGAGCGGTATTGGCGATGAGCGAGAGGCCGGAGGCGGCGAGCGGCGAGAAGCCGAGACCGATGAGGATGGCGCCCGTTACCGCCACGGGGGTGCCGAAGCCGCCGGCGCCTTCGAAGAACGCGCCGAAGGAGAAGGCGACGAGCAGTAATTGGAGGCGACGGTCCGTGGTGAGGCCGCCCACGGATTGCTGGAGAATCGCGAAGTACCCTTTCTCCACCGTCAGCCGGTAGAGGAAGATCACGTTGAGAATGATCCAGCCGATGGGGAACATGCCGGTCGCGACACCGAAGAGCGCGGCGCGGATGGCAAGCCCGGCGGGCATGGTGAACAGGAAGACGGCGACCGCGATCGCCACCAGAAGGGCGACCACGGCGGCGATGTGCGCTTTGACCTTACCGGAGGCGATCATCACCAGAAGCAGAACCACCGGAATGGCGGCCGCAAGCGTCGACAACGTCGCGTTGCCGAATGGATCGTAGACTTGGCTCCACATGAGCTTTTCCCCTGAACCCGCCAGCGCAAGCCGGCGCACGTGGCATGGCGGTCAGGCCGGAGCGGTCGCACCGCCTCGGAAAAAGCTAGAAGGTAATTCTACTACGACAATATAAACTTAAGGGGAATCTTGGCGTTCGCGGCCTCGATCAATCCTTGTTGGAGCAGGCGAGCAGCCCTTCGAGATCGATGAAATGGCCTGCGCGATCCCGCTTGGCGGCGAGGTAGCTCACATTTTCCGCCGTCGGGCGGCCGAGCACACGGTGATCGGAAATCACCTGTAGGCCCGCCTCTGACAGCGCCCGGATCTTCTCCGGGTTATTGGTCATCAGCCGCACCGTGTTCACACCGAGCTTCTTCAGCATGACGGCGGCAAAGTCGAAGCGACGCTGGTCGGCCTCGAAGCCGAGGACCTCGTCGGCCTCGTAGGTGTCATAGCCCTGGGACTGGAGCCTGTAGGCGCGGATCTTGTTGGCGATGCCGTTCCCGCGCCCTTCCTGATCGAGGTAAAGCAGCACGCCGCCCTCGTGTTCGGCCATGAAACGTACCGTTTCCCGCAATTGGTCGCCACAATCGCATTTGAGGCTGCCGAAAAGATCGCCCGTCAGGCAGGCGGAATGGAGCCGCACGGTCACGGGCTTCGAAAGGTCCGGCTTTCCGACGATGATCGCCACCTGATCCCGCAGGCCCTCGCCGCCGCGGAAGACGACGAACTCACTGGTGGGGGCCCCTTCGAGCGGCACAGGGGCCCGGCTGACGATCGAAAGATCGGCGGCCTTGGCCCGGCGGTAATCGCGGACGGCCTCGCCCGAGACCCGGACCAGGGTCCGATCGATCTCGATCCCTGCCGAGAGAGGCACCACGATCACGGCAGGTAGAACCAGGGACAAGCGGGCCAGCTCCAGCGCTTCTTCGTCCAGAACGTCGGCAGGCCGAACCGGGGCGTCGATGCGCCCTTCAAGGCTGAGGGAAAGGGCCTCGATCCGCTTCCGCTCGACGACAGGCAGGGCAACGCGCCCGGGCACATCCCGCTCGAGCCCCAACCGGCGCAGCCGGGCCGCCGGAAGGACCAAGTGAGCATGGCCGCCAGCCAGAGCCTCGATCTCTGCGCTGCGGTCCTCGTCCAGATCCTCGACTCCGACCACGAGCGCGCTGCCCTCGAGGCCATCGATCACGACCGGTCGGGCGCTGCGGAATTCCATGATCGCCCGCTCGACGGAGGTCGCTGCGGGATTGTCGGACAGGCTTAAAACGAGGCGCATCATCGCTGAACTCAGGGAAAGGCCCTTCTCATGATGGGGGTTTTGAGGATCAACCGGCTGTCTAAGGCCAAGCTGATGCTTCCGGGCACCTTATCACAGGCGTGCCGCACTCCCTAATCCCGCAGATAGGATGGCTGATATGCTCTATCAACAGCCCGCTCGACGAGGGCAGTCAGCCGGGCTATCTGTGCGACGGATTCGGCTTGGACCATTTTCGAGACGGTTTGATGACGCGTGCATTCACCCTCCGGCTTTTCGCCTTTGGCTTCCTGGGCCTCGCCCCGACGGCACAGGCCGCCAGCCTTGACGGCCGAGCCGTCGAGGTGACGAATACCAGCGAACCGGTGCTCTGCGCGGAAAAGGACAACATTGCCATCAACTTCGCCTCGCCCGAGGTGAAGAGCTTCCGGATCGAGGCCGCGCACCCGGCCTATATGGGCAGCCTTCGCCAGGACCGGTGGGAGCCGGATTGGACGGCCTGCGAGGACATCTCCGAAGAGACCTCCACGAAGCCGCACCCTGTGATGCATACGCTCTACGAGGATGGGAATCTGCGCATCATGGGGCTGACCTTCAGCGATTTCTGGCGGCCCACCGAGGTCACTGTCACGATCGGCAACAAGGTATCCCGCAACATCCACCTGCTCCAGCTCCTGAAAAAGCACAAGGGAAAGGCGGAGGAGGTCATCGCCATGTACCCGGGCGACGGCTATTGGCGCATCAAGCCGCTGCCGCCGCAGCATCTCGATTGGACGGCCTATGGCTCGTCCTTCATCGTCGGCCCGGTGGAGTTCGATCAGCGTCCCGTGGTGAACCTGAAGGACGTGGCCTTCGACCCTGAGACCATGCGCTTTACCCTCACCCTCGCCAAGGGTGGCAAGGCCCATGTCGCGATCGCAGATCTCGACGAAGAACGCATGACCCTCGACGTGAGCTTCGATCAGGCGATTTCGACCGTGCCTTTCGCCACGCTGCGGTCCATGTACGTGACTGAATTCAACGCGGATGTGGCGCGCATCGCCGTGCGTGAAGACAAGGCCCGCTCCTGGCGGGAAGACATGATCATGACGTTCCGGGACGCGATGGCGACCGACGCCTGGATGGGGCGCCTCGTTCCCTCCCGCCACAACACGAGTGCGCCGGACATGATGTTCAACCGTTTCCGCGCGGAGCCGGCTCCTTCACGCTGAGCATTCTGCCGATCGCGGCCAAGGGCCGCCCATCGATCAGCATGAGGCCCGCCGCGATCAGCACCATGCCTGCCATGTGCCGCCATTCCAGCGTCTCGCCCAGAATCAAAACCCCGAACAGAATGGCGCTGACCGGAATGAGGAACGTCACGAGGCCCACATTCGTGGCCCCCGCCCGCGCGAGCAGGCGGAAGAAGATGAGATAGGCGACAGCCGTCGAGACCAGTGCAAGCGCCAAAACGGCCATAACGGTCGCCGCGCTCGGCATGGGCAATGTCCAGGGCCGGTCGACGACAAGGCTCACGGGCAGAAGAATGATGCTCGAAGCCGTCACCTGCCCTGCGGCCGCTGTCAGGGGTGCAATCCCCAACGTCTTGAAGCGACGGCCGAAAACGCCCGAAAACGCGTATGAGAGGGCAGCCCCCAGGACGGCGAGCTGCGCCAGCACATTGGCGTTCAGCGACGTGAACACGGCGGATCCAATCATGACCGCAACACCGACGAAGCCGATGATGACGCCGCCCAGGCGGGCCCCCGTCAGCCGCTCGTCATTCGTGAAGTAATGCGCCACGATGACGGTGAAGAGCGGCGTCGTGGCGTTGAGGATCGACGCCAGGCCGCTCGCGATATGGCCCTGCCCCCAGACGATCAGGCTGAAGGGAATGACGTTGTTGAGGATTCCCATCCCGAAGAAGGCGGCCCAGGCCTGACGCTTCCGGGGCAGGCGCAGGCCCATGACCCGCAGCACGATCTGCAACGCCAGAGCCGCGAGCAGCACCCGCATCGCCACGATGATCAGCGGCGGCAACTCCCGGACCGCTACGCCAATGAACAGGAACGACCCTCCCCAGATGACGGAGAGAAGTCCGAGCAGCGCCCAATCCGAGGCCGCGATGGTTTTCTGAACAGGAGCTTGAGACATAAAGCGTTTTCCGAGTGAGAACGCCTCCTCATGGCACGATCCGGGATGCTCCGCGACCCGATTCCTGTGATGGCATATCCTTGCCGGTCCGCGCACCGGCATGAGGAGGCGGAAAGATTTGATTCACGAAAGATGTGAGTTGTTCCGGGTCTTTACCGCTCGTTCACGCCTTCGGTGGAGTTTAGGGCATCACGCGTCCCTGGAAGCCTCAGGCATATGAACTCGCAGACCTCACACCACCCGTCCTACAGCGCCGGCGACCATCGCTATGGCCAGGCGCGCGGCCATGTGCGGTCGAGCTTCTGCATCATGCCCCATACGCCTCAACCCGAGCGCAGTGCCAGCTTCATCTTCGGCCGCTCGGATTCGCGCATCCGCCCGCTGCTCAACCAGGCGGAAAGGAACCGGCTGCATTGCTGGTCCATGATCATCGCCCTGGCCTCTTCCGCCGCCGGCACCACCCTGCTTCTCACTGCCGTTCTTCGCTGACTGCAGCCATCTGTCCGCACCAGCAGCGCACTAGCGCATCGTGCGGAAAAGTGGACCCGGTTTTCCGCATGAACGATGCGCTGATCTAAAGAGTGGAGCATCGGATAAATCCCAAAAGTGCAGGTCCACTTTTGGGTCCGATGCTCTAGCGCAGCGGCCAGAAGACCATGATGAGAGGCGTTCCCACGACGACGACGATGATCGAGAGCGGCAGACCGAGGCGCCAGTAATCGCCGAAGCGATAGCCGCCCGGACCCATCACGAGGGTATTGCACTGATGCCCGATGGGAGTGAGGAAATCACAGGCGGCGCCGATGGCGACCGCCATCAGGAATGCATCGGGCCTGAACCCGAGCTGCGTTGCGAAGCTGGCGGCGATGGGCGCCATCACGAGCACGGTCGCCGCGTTGTTGAGGAACGGCGTCACCGCCATGGCTGCGACCATGATGAGCACGAGCGCTCCGGTCGGGGGCAGCATGCTTGCCACCGATGACAGCCAGCCCGCGATCAGATCCGTGCCGCCGGTCGTGCGAATGGATTCGCTGACCGGGATGAGTGCGCCGAGCATGACGATGATCGGCCACTCGATGGTCTCGTAAGCCTCGCGCAGAGTGAGCGAACCGAAGAGGACGAGCAGAACGCCCGCGCCGAAGAAGGCGATGGAAACGGGCAGCACGTTGAAGGCGACGAGAACCATCGTCACGCCGAGGATGGCAACCGGCAGGACGCTGCGGCGGGCATTGCCGAGACGGATCTCACGCTCGGCGAGCGGAAGGCATCCGAGATCGCGCAAGGTGTCCGGCAGCTTCTTGAGGTTGCCTTGAAGCACGAGCACGTCGCCGGCCCGCAGGGTGATGGTCCGTAGCCGCTCCTTGAACCGCTCGCCGCTGCGGCTCACCGCGATCAAGTTCACGCCAAAGCGTTCAAAGAGGCCGATGCGTCCGGCGGAGAGGCCGGCGAGCACCGAACTCGGCCCGACGATTGCCTCAATCACGCCGATCTCATCCGTCGCCTCTTCGACTTCGGGCAGGTGATGCTCACGACTGAGCTTGAGACCGGCCCGCGCCACGGCGCTTTCAAGCGCCTCTGACTCACCCTCCAGCATGAGAAGATCGTTCTCGCGGAGCGTCACGTCCGGCAATGGGCTAGAGCTGCGGGTTTCATTGCGGATGATGGCGGCCACCTTCACTTCGCCGTTGGCGAGCTTGTGGAGATCGGCGACCGTCTGCCCCACCACATCGGATTCGGCAGTGACCCGCGCTTCCGTAATATAGTCCTTGATGTTGAGCGCCTCGTCCAACGACGCCGCGCCCTTGCGGCCTTTCGGCAGAAGGCGGTAGCCGAAGGCGAGAAACACCACGCCCGCCACCGCGATCCCGACACCGACCGGCGTGAAGTCGAACATACCGAAAGGCTGGCCCAGCAGTTCACCCCGCACGCGCGACACGATGATGTTGGGAGAGGTTCCCACGAGCGTGACGATGCCCCCCAGGAGAGAGCCGAAGGCCATGGGCATGAGAAAGCTGGAAGGCAGCGTGTTGGTCCGCCGCGCGATCTGGAATGCGACGGGGATCATCATCGCCAATGCGCCGATGTTCTTCACGAAGGCGGACAGGACCGTCACCGTGGCGACCAGCACGACGACCTGGCTCTGCTCACTGCGCAAATAGGGCGCGGCCCGGTTGAGAGCGACCTCGAGCACACCGGATTTCGCCACCGCCGCGCTGACCAGAAGAGCGCTGGCGACGATGATCACGATATCGTCGCTGAACCCCGAGAAGGCCTTATCGGCCGGCACGATACCCACGAGCACCGCGACCAGCAGCGACATCACGGCGACAAGGTCGTATCGGAAACGCCCCCAGACGAAGAGCGCCATCATCCCGGCGACGATGGCGAAGGAGAGCATTTGCTGATGGGTCATAGGGGGTACGTGAATGAGGGAACCGTGCCTCTAACGCGCGAGCGACCTTCTTTGTGCCCTTCCCTCATTGCCCGAGCACGAGAGCCCAATAACGGCCATAGCGGTTGTTGGCGTCCGCACGGGCGAGGCCGATCTTGCGGGCCTCGGGCATCAGCAGGTTGACGTTATGGCCGGGCGAGGCCTTCCAGCGGTCGACGGCGCCATCGACCGTATCGGAACCTGCGGAAAGGTTCTCGGCCGCGTAACCCATGACTCCGAACTTATCCATGCGGCTCGCGAAATTGCCGTGACTCAGCTTGCCTGCGGCAGCCACCACCCGGGCCTGGTATTCCGCCGCCTCGTTGAGCCTTGAATCGACGGTCACAGGGCTCAGGCCCTTGGAGACGCGGTAGGCGGAAATGATTCTCGCTGCCGCAGCCGCATCGTTGGTGGAGCTCGCGAGAACGGCATCCCCACCCGTCAGCGACATATCGCCGGCGCAGCCCGCAAGCGCCAGGGTCAGCAGGGCGCAAAACGAAAGAACACGCATCGATATTCCCCTTGAGGCGGCTTGAGGCGCCGCTCCTCTTGAAAAAAGATCTCTTGGCAGTCATGTGCAAGGCGACAGCCCAATGCGCTGAATGCCACGCTGCAGCGCAAGGGTCCAGACGGTTCCCATCCTCCTTTCCGCGTCAGCTGACCGCATGCTCCCTCCCCCTTCCTCCCTTCGGGCCGCCATCGTTGGCGGCGGTCCTGCCGGCCTGATCGCGGCGGAAACCCTTGCGGGCGCCGGCATTGCCGTGACCGTCTACGATCGGATGCCCTCCGTCGGGCGCAAGCTCCTCATGGCGGGGCGGGGCGGTCTGAATCTCACCCATTCCGAAGGCTTGGATCGCTTCGCCACACGCTATGCCGAAGCCGAACCGGTCCTGAAGCCCCTGATCGAGGCCTTCAGCCCTGCCGACCTGAGGGCCTGGTGCGAGGGCTTGGGCCAGGAAACCTTCGTGGGCTCGAGCGGACGGGTCTTCCCGAAGGCCTTCAAGGCCTCTCCCCTGCTCCGCGCCTGGCTGGCGCGGCTGGAAGGTCTCGGCGTACGCTTCGCCCTGCGCCACACATGGCAGGGCTGGGACGCGGACGGCGCCCTGGTCTTCACCGATGCCGAAGGCGGGACGGTGAGGGACAAACCCGACGTCACGGTTCTCGCCCTGGGCGGATCCAGTTGGCCCCGGCTCGGATCCGACGGCTCCTGGACGGGCATCCTCAAGGACAAGATGATCGCCATTGCCCCCCTACGGCCGGCCAATATGGGCTTCACCCTCCCCTGGTCCGAGATCATGCGCAGCCGCTTCCAGGGCGAGCCCCTGAAGCGCATTGCCCTGACCTTCGGGGGCGTGACGGTGAAAGGCGAGGCCGTCATCACGGCGGACGGCATCGAAGGCGGCGCGATCTACGCTCTGTCGGGCCGCCTGCGCAATGCCATCGAGCGGCAGGGCAGCGCCACGCTGCTTCTCGATCTTCGGCCCGATCTTTCCGTGGATGCCCTGACGCAACGCCTGAGCGGCCCCCGCAAGGGCCAATCCGCCTCCACCTTCCTGCGCAAGGCAGGCGGCCTGAGCCCTCCGGCGATCGCCCTGCTTCGCGAAGCGGCGCCCGAACTGTCCGTGGCCCCGGAGGCCCTGGCCCGTCTCATCAAGGCCCTACCGCTCACGCTAACCGGGACGAAATCCCTGGAACGGGCCATTTCAACGGCGGGCGGGATCCCTTTCAGCGAGGTGGACGACCATCTCATGCTCAAGCGCCTGCCGGGCGTTTTCGTGGCCGGCGAGATGCTGGACTGGGAGGCCCCGACCGGCGGCTACCTGCTCCAGGCCACCTTCGCCACTGGGCTTGCCGCTGCCCGAGGCGCCCTGAGGCTCCTTCAGATTCCCGATGCCGCATTGACCTTGGGGCCATCCTCGGCCACACGGCACTCGTGATCGACCCGCGCAAGATTCTCCATGACGTGTTCGGCTTCCCCTCCTTCCGCGAAGGACAGGAGGAGATCGTGCGCGCCGTGCTGGCCGGCGAGGACGTGCTCGCCATCATGCCGACCGGAGCGGGCAAGTCCCTGTGCTACCAGCTCCCGACCCTGGCGCGGGAAGGCCTGACCGTCGTGGTCTCGCCGCTGATCGCCCTCATGCGCGATCAGGTTGCGGCCTTGCGCCATTTCGGCGTCGAGGCAGGAAGCCTCAACTCCGCCAACGACCCGGAGGAGAACCGCCGCGTGGTCGATGCGGTGCGCGACCGCCGCATGCGCGTTCTCTACGCGTCTCCCGAACGGCTGGCGAATACGGGCACGACCGAATGGCTCGGCCGCTCCGGCGTGAACCTGCTCGCCATCGACGAAGCCCATTGCGTCTCGCAATGGGGGCACGATTTCCGCCCCGAATACGCTATGCTGGGCGATGTACGGCGCCGTCTCGGCAATGTGCAGACCATTGCGCTCACCGCCACCGCGGACGTCGCGACTCGCGGCGACATCATGCATCGCCTGTTCGAGGAGGAGCCGCGCCTCTTCATCCACGGCTTCGACCGCCCGAACCTGCGGCTCGCCATGCAGGCGAAGGAACATGCGCGACGCCAGCTCTTCTCGTTTCTCGACAAGCACCGGCATGAGAGCGGCATCGTCTATTGCTCGTCCCGCGATGCCACGGAACGCCTCGCCGACTCCTTGAGCCAGGCGGGCTACCGGGCGCTTCCCTATCACGCCGGCATGCATCAGGCCGAGCGAGCCAAGAACCAGGACATCTTCCTGCAGGAAGACGGGGTGGTCATGGTCGCCACCGTCGCCTTCGGCATGGGCATCGACAAGCCGGACGTGCGCTTCGTGGCGCACGCGGCCCTGCCGAAATCCATCGAGGCCTATTACCAGGAGATCGGCCGCGCTGGACGCGACGGAGCGCCCGCCGACACGCTGACCCTCTACGGCCTCGACGACATGCGCCTGCGCCGCCTGCAGATCGAGCAGAGCGACGCGGCGGGCGAGCAGAAGCGGGTCGAACTCCAGCGGCTCAATGCGCTTGTGGCCCTGTGCGAGGCGCCGCGCTGCCGCCGCCAAACCCTGCTCGCCTATTTCGGCGAGAGCACCGAACCTTGCGGCAATTGCGACCTGTGCATCGACGGCGTCATGTCCTTCGACGGCACCATCGAGGCCCAAAAGATTCTCTCGGCCATCGTGCGTACCGGCGAGCGCTTCGGCACTGAGCATCTCATCAACATTCTCGTGGGCGACGAGACGGAAGCCGTTCTCCGCTTCGGCCACGACAAGCTGAAAACCTTCGGCGTCGGCAAGGATCGCTCGAAGAACGAATGGCGCTCGCTCCTGCGCCAGATCTATGCCGCCGGCCTCGTGAGCCTGGAGCTTGCCGAATACGGCCGCTGGACGCTCACTGATAAGGGAATCGCGGTCCTGAAAGGTCAGGAGCCGATCGAGCTGCGCTCGGACGTTCTCATGAAGCCCGCCGACCGTCGCCGCCGGCGCTCGCGGATCGAGGCGGAAGCCATCGTTCCTTCCGACGATCCGCTGCTTCTCAATCTCAAGGCGCTGCGGACACGCCTCGCCAAGGAAGAGGGCGTCCCGGCCTATGTGATCTTCTCCGACCGCAGCCTCATCGACATGGCGGCCAAGCGCCCCACGACCGTGCATGGTTTCGGCGAGGTCCACGGCGTCGGCCAAGCCAAGCTCGACCGCTATGCGGATGCGTTTCTCGAGGTGCTGAAGGCGCACGCGGCTTAAGGATTCCTTCCGTCATGGCCGGTCTTGATCCGGCCTTCCACGTCGGAACGCGATCAGAGACATGGGCCACCGGGACAAGCCCTCTCATGACGATGAGGTTTCCACCTCCACCCAGCGTCCCTCATGGGCGCTCTTCGCCATCGCATCGACCGTGCGTTCGATGCGGATGCCGTCCTCGAACGTAATGAGATGCGCCTGCTCGCCCGCGATGCGCCGGATCAGTTCGCGGCACTCGATGACCTTCAGGTCATTGAAGCCGAGGCCATGCCCGGGGGCGGGAATGAACCTGTCATAGGGCGGGTGCCAGGGACCGGCGAGGATGGTGCGGAAACCTTGCGTCTCCTTCGCGCCGTCAGCTGCGTAGAGCTGCACCTCGTTCATTCGCTCCTGATCATAGGCGATGGTGCCTTTCGAGCCGAAAAGCTGGAGGGCGATGCGGCCCTTGCGGCCCCAGGCGGAACGGTTGACCGCAATCAATCCCGATGCGCCGCTGTCCATCTCCATCAGCACGGTCGCGATGTCATAGGTTTCAACGGCGCGGCGCTCGCCGTCCCGCACGGGGCGGTCCGGGTAAGGCTTCGCCATATGGCCGCACACACGCCGGACGCTTCCCAGAAGCATCCAGAGAAGGCTCAAAGGGTGGACGGCGAAATCATCGAGAGCGCCATGGCCCGACGAGGCTTCGCTCTTCCAGGAGAAGAGATCCTCGGGATCGGCCATGAAGTCCTCGTCCATTTCGAGGCGCACGTGATTCACCTCTCCGATCTGCCCTTCGTCGAGGATGCGGCGGATCAGGCACATGACCGGGTTCTGGATGTAGTTGTAGCCCAGCGCCGCGACCCTGCCGGACGCGCGCGCCGCAACGAGCATGCGCTCGGCGTCGGCGAGCCTCACGGCCATGGGCTTTTCGCACCACACATGCTTGCCGGCTTCCAGCGCCGCAATCGCCATGTCGGGGTGGAAGGCGTTGGGCGTCGTGATCGACACCACGTCAATGTCGGGATCGCTCACGAGGGTGCGCCAATCGCCGGTCGCGCGCTCGAAACCGAGTTCTCGTGCCTTCCTCTCCGCAAGATCCTGCGAGGCCTCGGCCAGCATCGCAAGGCGCGGGCGAGGAACATCGCCGAACACGGGGGCCACAGCGTTCCAGGCCAATGCATGACACTTTCCCATGTAGCCCGTGCCGATGAGGCCAACCTTCAATGAACTCATAGCGTCCTTCCTTGAGAACTTCTTCGAGGGTGCAGGTGACACGGCCTTGTTGATGCAATACAATTACAATCACTCGCGCCAAACAGAGGACCGGTTATCCATGCACGATGACGCAAAGCGGGATTTGGAGTTTTCACCGGAGGAATGGTCGATCATCGTCGGTTTCGCCTCCTGGCGCGGAACTGCAGGAAACCGGCTGGGTAGGCATGCGTCTGCCCTGGGACCGATCGTAATCCTTGGAGCGTACGGCGCCTGGAAGGGCGACATCATCGCTGTCGGCTTGGCCTTCGTTTGCTTGCTGGCTTATGTGGTTTGGCTCTCCGTCGGTGAACTCCGTGGACTTCAGATCTATCAGTCGATCTTCAGTAAGATCGTCGTCTTCAAAGAACGTCGGGAAACATCACCTGCCCCTGAAGTCTGTCCCGATGAAGGTCTGCCGTCATCCGGCCACAACGGTAGCTCCTAAACCATCCCGCCCAGCTCCTCCGACACCGCCTGCAGTTCCTTTCCGCCCGCCATCAAATTCTGCAGTTCGTCGATGGCGATGTCGGACTTGGCGTAGGTGCCAAGCGTCTTGCCGCGGTTGAGCACGGTGAAGCGGTCGCCCACGGCATAGGCGTGGCGCACGTTGTGGGTGATGAAGATCACGCCGAGACCTTTCTGGCGCACCTGATGGATGTATTTCAGCACCATGGAGGTCTGAGCCACGCCGAGCGCCGAGGTCGGCTCGTCGAGAATCAGCACCTTGGCGCCGAAATAAACGGCGCGGGCAATCGCCACGCATTGGCGCTCGCCGCCGGAGAGCGTGCCGACGGCCTGATGCGGATCACGCACATCGATGCCGATTTTGCGCATTTCCTCGCGGGTCACCGCATCGCAATGGTCAAAATCCACGTAACGGAAAGGGAAAAAGCCTTTCACGGGCTCCCGGCCCATGAAGAAGTTGCGCGTCACCGACATGAGCGGGATCATCGCTAGGTCCTGGTAGACCGTGGCGATGCCTGCATCGAGCGCATCGCGCGGGCTGCTGAAGGTGACATGCTGTCCCTCCACCAGGAACTCGCCCGAGGTCGGCTTGTGAACCCCGGACAGCGTCTTGATGAGAGTCGACTTGCCGGCGCCGTTGTCCCCGAGGAGGCACATCACTTCGCCGCGATGGACAGACAGCGACACGCCGGACAGCGCGATCACGGAACCGAAATGCTTGACGAGATTGCGGATCTCGATCAGCGGGACGTTCGTGGCAGCCATGTCCATCAGCGCTCTCCCGTCACCTTGCGGCGGATGAAGTTGTTGAAGAGAACCGCCAGCAGCAGCATGGCCCCGAGAAACACCTGGAACCAGTCCGAGTCGAAGCGGGTATAGGTGAGGCCGATCGAGACCATACCGAAGATGATGGCGCCGAAGAAGGCACCGATGGCCGAGCCGTAGCCGCCCGTGAGCAGGCAGCCGCCGATCACCGCCGCGATGATCGCCTCGAATTCCTTCTGAAAGCCGCGCCGCGCATCCGTCGACCCCGCATCGAGAACGGTGAGGATGGCAACCAATGCCGCAGCGCAGGCGGTGAGCATGAAGAGCCCGGTCTTCACGCGGTCGACCGGCACGCCGGAATTGCGCGCCGCATTGGCGTCGCCGCCCGCCGCGAAGATCCAGTTGCCGGCCCGCGTGCGCAGCAGGACCCAGGTGGCGACGAGCGCAAATCCGATGAACCAGAGAATGGACACTGGAACGCCGGTGACGGTCGGAGTCCCGTTCGGGAACTTGGCGATGAGGTCGTTTGCGGCCAGCCAGGCGAACAGACCCTCCAGGGCGTTCCCTGAGAAGATCTCGCGAACCCAATCCTCGTTTGCCGACGCGCCGATCCCGCGCATCTGCGTGGAGCCGCCCGTCGCCCATTTCAGCCCGACGAGGGACAGACCGCGCAGGATGAACAGGAAGGCCAGGGTGACGATGAAGGATGGCAACCGCGTGCGAATGACGATCTGCCCGTTCAGGCCGCCGAGAACGGCCGCCACCACGAAGGTGGCCACGATCGCCAGGAGAAGCGGCCATCCGGTCAGCGTGATGAAGGATCCGAAGACGAGACCCGTAAAAGCGACCATGGAGCCGATGGAGAGATCGAACTCGCCGCCGATCATGAGCAGCGCCGCCGCGATGGCGAGAATGCCGAGCTGCGATGCTGGCGAAAGAATGTTCATCACGCCAGCCAGCGTGAACATCGAGGAATCGGCGGTGGAGAGAAAGAAGATCGCGACCAGGATCAGCCCGGCCAAGGCGCCGAGCTCCGGACGGCGCATGATCTTCGTGAGAAAGGAGACCTCTTTCAGACGCTCGTCCTGGATCTGCTTGACGGCGGGAGCCGGAGACATATCGGCGGTCGGCTGGGTGGTGTTCACCATGAGAGCCTCCCCTTTGGGAATACCGTATAAGAGAAGAAGCCCGCGATCCGTTGCGATCGCGGGCTTCGTAAGGGCTTAGCGAATTCCCTTCGCGGACAGCTCGATGACCTGATTGGCCTTTTCTTTCGTGATCAGGTTCGGGCCTGATGGCACGTTGCCGCCCGGCATCAGACCGTATTTCGCGTTGAGCGCCAGGAAGACCACCGGCAGGTAGCCCTGCAGGTATTGCTGCTGGTCGATGGCGAAGACCGCCTCGCCCGAAGCGACGGATTTCAGGAAGCCAGCGGACAGATCGAAGGTGGCGACGCGGACGGCGCCGGTCTTGCCGGCATCCTTGACGGCCGCAACTGTCGGCTCGCCCGCCGTACCGGCACCCAGCGCCAGAACGGTGTCGACCGAGCCGTCGGCCGCGAGCGCCGCCTTCACCTTGGCGCGCACGTCGGTCGGGTCGTTCGAGACCGGCAGAACCGTGACCTTGCCGCCGAAGCCTTCGGTGAAGCCCTTGCAGCGCAGGTCGAGCGATACGTTGCCGACCTCCTGGTTGACGCAGATCCCGACCTTGCCGCCCATCTCCTTGAGCTTGGCACCGGCAATGCGTCCGGCCTCGACCTCGTCCTGCCCCACATGGAGCAATGCGCCGAGCTTCTTCGACACGTCGGAGCCGGAATTCATGGAAATCACGGGAATTCCGGCGGCGACGGCCTTCTGAATCGACGGGCCGAGCGCCGACGCATCTGGAATCGAGACGACGAGGCCCGCAGGCTTCTGGTTCACGGCCGCGTCGATGAGCTGGCTCATGGCGACCATGTCGAAGGTTTCGGGCGCGCGGTAATCGACCTGGACATTCATGTCCTTGCCGGCCTCGGCGACACCGTTCTTCACCACCGACCAGAACGGATCATTGGCCTGGCCGTGGCTGACGACGATGATGCGGTTGTTCTGCTGCGCGGATACGGGGACCGCCGCGGCAACGGTCAAGGCTGCGGCTGCAACGAGACCGGTAACGAACGACTTCATGTGGTTCCTCCCTAAAAAGGGTTCTCTTTCGCGTACCGCAACCGAAGGTTCCGGTTACGGCGAAGGCAACGGCCGTCATGCCGTGCACGAGTCCGCAGAGGATCAACACATGACTCGGACACCGAATCACCCTCTTCTATGCCGCTTCCTCTGCCGCTCCGGTCGTCCATTTCAATGGAACGCCAGGGCCTTTTTGTTTATACGGTGGAATATTCATTCCATTTACCAATGATCAGTGTCAAGGTCCGACTTGAACCAGAGTAGCACGTATGGAGACCGAAAAAAGAATGATCGAGGCCGATACCGCTACGGAAGCACCTGGCGATTATGAAGGTTTGCGGGCTCTACTGGTCAGCCGCCGCGAAGCGATGCCGAAGCGGCTCAAGCAGTTGGCCGCCTTCGCCATGGACCACCCTGAGGAGGTCGCTTTCGGCACGGTGGCCGGTATCGCCGAGCGTGCGGGCGTCCAGCCTTCGACCCTCGTACGCTTCGCCAAGAGCCTCGGTTATGACGGCTTCTCCCACCTGCAGCAGATCTTCCGCGGCCGTTTGAGAGAGCGCTTTCCCGACTATCGCGAGCGGCTGAAGGTGCTGCGTGACCTGGAAGGCGACCACGTCCATGCCGTCTCTCTGCTGGAAGGGTTCACCAGCGCGGCCTCGATTTCTCTCGAGAAGATGCGCGACTCGGTGCGCCCGGAGGAGCTTTCCCGCGCCATCGAGACCCTCGCGAAGGCCGACACGATCTATCTTCTCGGCGCGCGGCGGGTCTTTCCCATCGCGGCTTATTGCGCCTATGCCTTCAGCAAGCTCGGCATCCGCACCATTCTGATCGATCATGTGGGGCAGCTCGGCCCTGAGCAGCTGGGTACGGCGACGGAACGCGACGCGATTCTCGCCATAAGCTTTACGCCCTACGCGCCAGTGACCGCCGATCTCGCGGCTGCCGCCGCCCGCAGCAATATTCCCGTGGTGGCGATCACGGATTCAGCCTTCAGCCCGCTGGTGGCGAGCGCCGATGTCTGGCTGGAGGTGGCCGAAGCCGACTTCGGCGCGTTCCGCTCCCTCTCCGCTTCGTTTGCGCTGGCCATGGCGCTCGCCGTCGGCACGGCGGAGAAGCGGGCGGAGCGATAATCGGCAGATCAGGGCCGGGCGCGTCCCGGCCATCTCGACAAGAAAGGCATAGCGCCTCACAAAACGAGATCACCGGCACAAGGCCGGTGATGACGAAATAAGCAGATGCCGGCGGGCAGGAGAAAGCGTGATTACAGCTTCACCGGCTTTCCGCTCTGCGCCGACTCGGTCGCCGCGTCCGCCAGGCGTTGGGCCATGAGCCCGTCATGGCCGGTCGGGTTGCAGGGCCTGCCGTCGCGGATCGCATTCAGGAACGTAGCGAGCTCGTCGCGATAGGCTTCCGCATAGCGCTCCAGGAAGAAATCCTGAACCGGATCGGCCGTGATGCCGCCGCCATTCGCCACTTCCACCGTCGTCCGGTGAATGTTGCCTGCGCGGATCATGCCTTTCGAACCATGCACCTCGATGCGCTGGTCGTAGCC
Source organism: Microvirga sp. HS2 (assembly GCF_055792805.1). Lineage (NCBI taxonomy): Bacteria > Pseudomonadati > Pseudomonadota > Alphaproteobacteria > Hyphomicrobiales > Methylobacteriaceae > Microvirga > Microvirga sp. HS2. Next base: position 30,573 of record NZ_JBVVAJ010000011.1, on the reverse strand, counting down.
GTAAGTGGCGCGGCGGGAGTTGGAAATCTGCACGATGCGGCCCTTGGCCGTTTTCAGCATGACGGCCGCCGTATCCACGTCGCCGGCCTCGCCGATGGCCGGATCCACCAGGGATGAGCCGACGGCGTGCACCTCCACGGGCTCGTCGCCGAGCAGGAGGAAGCGCGCCATGTCGAGGTCGTGGATCATCATGTCCCGGAACAGGCCGCCGGACGTCTTGATATAGCTCACCGGCGGCGGGCCGGGATCGCGGGAGAGGATCGTCACGAGCTCCACCTCGCCCACCTCACCATCGGCCAGGCGGCGGCGCAGGGATGCGAAATTGGGATCGAAGCGGCGGTTGAAACCGATCATCAGCGGAATGCCGGCCTTGTCGACGGCAGCAAGGCAGGTTTCGATGCGGGCGCTCGAAAGATCGACGGGCTTCTCGCAGAACACAGCCTTGCCAGCCTTGGCGCCGCGCTCGATGAGATCGGCATGCGTCGTGGTCGGCGTACAGATGAGAATGGCGTCCACGTCAGAGCGCTCGACGATTTCGTCGAGGGACGAAACTTCCGCCCCGGTCGCCGCCGCCAGCTCTTGCGCGGAGGGCGCATGCGGATCGGCGACTGCCACGAGGCGAGCGTCGGGATGACTGGCGGCGTTGCGCCCGTGAATGCGACCGATGCGGCCAGCGCCCAAAACGGCGATCCTGATCATGTTTCCCCCGGTGTCCTTTGCCGGCTATCGGCAAATTTGGAATTGATATTCCGACGTGAGATGCTAGTAGAATAAACATTCTACAACTGCAAGGGCCAGAATGCAGCCCTGATCGGCCTTCCGAAAAGGCCCGCTCCCTGGGAGGAATACCATGACCCCGACCTTGGACGTGATCACCATCGGCCGCGCCTCGGTTGATCTTTATGGCCAGCAGGTCGGCGGCCGATTGGAGGATATGGCGTCCTTCTCGAAGGCAGTCGGGGGGTGCCCGGCGAATATCGCCATCGGGACCGCTCGGCTCGGGCTGAAGTCGGGCCTGATCACCCGTGTCGGCAACGAGGCCATGGGCCGCTTCATCCGTGAGCAGATGGAGCGGGAGGGCGTCTCGACCCGAGGCATCGTCACCGACGAGCAGCGCCTGACGGCCCTCGTGATCCTCGGCGTACGGGACGAGGACTCCTTCCCGCTCATTTTCTATCGCGACAACTGCGCCGACATGGCGCTGACAGAGGACGACATCGACGAAACATTCGTGGCATCTGCTGCTGCGGTTGTCGTCACCGGCACGCATTTCTCGCGGGAGGGCACGGCCGCCGCGCAGAAGAAAGCGATCCGCATCGCCAAGGCGAATGGCCGCAAGGTGGTGTTCGACGTGGACTACCGGCCCAATCTCTGGGGCCTCCTCGGCCACGGCGCGGGCGAGTCCCGCTACGTGCGTTCCGACGCGGTCACCGAGCATCTCAAGCCGATCCTCGCCGATTGCGATCTCATCGTCGGCACGGAAGAAGAGCTGCACATCGCAGGTGGCTCTGAAAACACGCTCGAAGCGATCCGCGCGATCCGCGCGATCTCGCAAGCCACCATCGTCTGCAAGCGCGGACCGATGGGCTGCGTGGTCTTTCCCGGCGACATTCCGGCCTCGCTCGACGATGGCGTGAAGGGTCCGGGCTTTCCGGTCGAGGTTTACAATGTGCTGGGGGCTGGCGATGCCTTCCTGTCCGGGTTCCTGCGCGGTTGGCTCAAGGGCGAGACGCTGGAGACCTGCTGCGCCTACGCCAATGCGAGCGGCGCCTTCGCGGTTTCGCGACTGCTCTGTTCGCCCGAGATCCCGACATTCCCCGAGCTGCAGCACTTCCTCAAGGAAGGCAGCCGCCACAAGGCGCTGCGCTTCGACGAGACGATCAACCACATTCATTGGGCGACGACGCGTCGGCCCCAAGACGATACGCTCATGGCGTTCGCCATCGACCACCGCATGCAGCTGGAAGCGATAGCGAATGAAGTCGGCGCTCCCATCCACCGCATTCCAGACTTCAAAGTGCTGGCCGTACGCGCTGCAGCGAAGGTGGCCGACGGACGCCCTGGCTTCGGCATGCTGATCGACGGAACCTACGGTCGCGAAGCCCTGTTCCGTGCTGCCGACCATCCGTTCTGGATCGGCCGCCCTGTGGAGATGCCGGGCTCGCGCCCACTCGATTTCGAGAGCGGCGGCAGCATCGGCGCGAAGCTCGTGGAATGGCCCGTGGGCCACACCATCAAATGCCTGTGCTTCTACCATCCGGACGACCTGCCGGACCTCAAAGCACGCCAGGAACGCGAGCTGCTGCGCATTCATGATGCGGCGCGCCGCATCGGTCGCGAGCTTCTGATCGAGATCATCGCAGGCAAGCACGGACCGCTGAAAGCCGACACCGTCGCGGGAATCGTCCAGCATCTCTACGCTCTCGGCATCAAACCGGATTGGTGGAAACTCGAACCGCAGCAGGACAAGGCGGCTTGGCGCGCTGTCGGCGAGGTGATCACGAAAAACGACGCCTACTGCCGCGGCATCGTGCTGCTCGGCCTCGAAGCGCCGGAAGACGAGCTGGAGGCAGCCTTCGCTGCTGCCGCAAGCGAACCGCAGGTAAAGGGTTTCGCTGTCGGAAGGACCCTCTTCAACGACGCCGCGCGCCGCTGGCTGAAGGGCGAGATCTCGGACGAGGCCGCCATCGCTGATATGGCGAGCCGCTTCCAGCGCCTCGTCGATGCCTGGCAGCGCGTGTCGAGCCAAGCCAAAGCGGCCTAGGTCAAAGGGCGAGGCCGATAGCCGGCTTCGCCCTCTTTTCATGAATCGCAAAACCTGAGAACGCTGCCGGGATCGATCCCGGCGCCTTTTGAGAGAAACGCCCATGAGCACGATCCGCCTCACCATGGCGCAAGCCGTCGCCCGGTTCCTCACCGCGCAGAAAACGGAGATCGACGGACAAGTCCTGCCGCTGTTCGGCGGCGTCTGGGCCATCTTTGGCCACGGCAACGTGGCTGGCATGGGCGAGGCGCTGCACGGCGTGCGCGACAGGCTTCCCACCTTCCGCGCCCATAACGAGCAGGGGATGGCGCATGCGGCGATCGCCTTCGCCAAAGCCTCCCGCCGCCGCCGCATGATGGCGTGCACGACCTCCATCGGCCCCGGCGCGACGAACATGGTGACGGCCGCCGCGGTCGCCCACGTGAACCGCCTCCCCGTCCTGCTTCTGCCCGGCGACGTCTTCGCCAACCGCAGGCCCGACCCGGTGCTGCAGCAGATCGAGAGTTTCTCGGACGGTACGGTGTCGGCCAACGACTGCTTCAGGCCGGTCTCACGCTATTTCGACCGCATCTCGCGGCCCGAGCAGATCATCCCCGCGCTCCAACGCGCAATGACCGTGCTCACGGATCCCGCCGAGTGCGGGCCCGTCACGCTCGCACTCTGCCAGGATACGCAGGCCGAGGCCTACGATTATCCCGAGAGCTTCTTCGCCGAGACAATCCGGATACCCCGCCGCACCCGGCCGGACGATTCGGAACTCGCGGAAGCGGCGGCTCTCATCCGCAACGCGAAGAAGCCGTTCCTCGTGGCAGGGGGCGGCGTGCTCTATTCGGGCGCGGAGAAGGCGCTTGCGGATTTTGCGACGAAGCACGGCCTCTTCGTCGGAGAGACGCAGGCCGGGAAGTCGAGCCTTCCTCATGACCATCAGGCCAATCTCGGCTCGGTCGGCGTCACGGGCACGGGAGCCGCCAATGCGCTCGCGGAGGAAGCCGATGTGGTCATCGCCGTGGGCACGCGCCTGCAGGACTTCACCACCGGCTCCTGGGCCCTGTTCAAGAATCCGAGCCGGCGCATCGTAGGTCTGAATGTACAGCCCTTCGACGCCACGAAGCACAACGCGCAGCCCCTCGTCTGCGATGCGCGTGTGGGCCTCGACGAACTGAGCCGTGCGCTGGGCGCCTGGAAGGCGCCGGAGGCGTGGGGCACGAAGGCCCGCGAGGAAAAGACCCGCTGGTTCGAAATCGCCGCGCGCTTCACGGATCCGACGAATGCGGAACTGCCCTCGGACGCTCAGGTGATCGGAGCCGTGCAGCGCAGCTCCGCGCCAAGTGACGTGGTGGTCTGCGCGGCGGGCGGTCTTCCGGGAGAACTGCACAAGCACTGGAAGGCGAGCGCCGCCCTCGGTTACCACATGGAATACGGTTATTCCTGCATGGGCTACGAGATCGCAGGCGGCATCGGCGTGAAGATGGCCGATCCGACGCGCGAGGTGATCGTCATGGTGGGCGACGGCTCCTACCTCATGATGAATTCCGAACTCGCCACCTCCGTCATGCTGGGACAGAAGCTCACCGTCGTGCTGCTCGACAACCGCGGCTATGGCTGCATCAATCGCCTGCAGCGCGCCACCGGCGGCGAGAGCTTCAACAACCTCCTTGAGCACACGAACCACGTCACCCTGCCCGACATCGACTTCGCCGCCCATGCGGCGAGCCTCGGCGCGCAGTCGCTGAAGGTGAAGAGCATCGCCGAATTGGAGGATGCCCTGAAACAAGCACGCAACGCCGATCGCAGCACGGTGATCGTCATCGATACCGACCCGCTCGTCTCCACCGACGAGGGCGGCCATTGGTGGGACGTGGCGGTGCCGGAAGTCTCGTCACGCGAGCAGGTGAAGACGGCCCGCAAGAATTACGAAACAGCCCTCGCCGCACAGCGCGTGGGTGATTGATCAGACAAGAAGGATAACCACAGATGACGATCCGTATCGGGGCGAACCCCATCGGCTGGTCCAACGACGACATGCCGGAACTCGGCGGCGAGACGCCGCTGGAGGTGTGCCTGGCCGAAGCCAGAGAGGCCGGCTTCGAGGGGATGGAACTCGGCAACAAGTTTCCGCGTGAACCGGAAGCCCTTCAAAAAGCGCTCGCGCCGTTCGGCCTCGCCTGCGTGTCCGGCTGGTATTCCGCCGAACTCCTCACACGCGACGCCGACGCGGAGATGAAGGCGCTGCGCCCACATCTCGACCTTCTCAAAAGCATGGGCTCGAACGTCCTCGTCTTCGCCGAGACCTCGAACGCCATTCACGGCGACCGCTCGAAGCCGCTCTCGCAGCGCCCTGTCATGAAGGAGGGCGATTGGGCCGAGTTCGGCCGCCGCATCACGCAGGTAGCCGAGCGCACCCTGCAGGAGGGCGTGCGCGTGGTTTATCACCACCACATGGGCACGATCGTGGAATCGGAGGCCGACATCGATGCCTTCATGCGCTCCACGGGCGAGGCCGTCCACCTTTTGCTCGACACGGGTCACGCCACCTGGGGCGGCGCCGATCCGGCGGCTCTGGCACGCCGCTATCGCAGCCGCATCAGCCATGTGCACACGAAGGACGTGCGCAAGGCCGTGATGGAGAAGTCCCGGGCCGAGGGCTGGAGCTTCCTCGATTCCGTCATCGAAGGCGTTTACACGGTCCCCGGCGACGGCATGGTGGATTTCGTATCCGTGTTCAAGGAACTGCCTGGCTATGACGGCTGGGTCGTCATCGAAGCGGAGCAGGATCCGAAGAAGGCCCATCCGCTCACTTATGCCAAGATGGGTTATGCCAATCTCACCCGCTTCCTCAAGGAAGCCGGCCTGCGATAAGGAAAGCTCGCGATGTCAAAGCTTCTCGTCAAACCGTCGAAGCCCGATGCGAACGGGCGCGTTCACTCCATCACCCCGGCCTCGGCCGGCTGGACCTATGTGGGGTTCGAGGTCTACCAGCTCGAAAGCGGGCAGAGCCTGAAGCAGCCGACGGGAGACCGGGAAGCGTGCGTCGTCATGCTCTCTGGTAAGGCGCATGTGGGCGCAGGAGGCCGGGATTTCGGAGTGATCGGCGGGCGCTCCTCGCCGTTCGAGCCGGATCCGTGGTCGCTCTATGTGCCCGCACGTTCCGAGTGGTCGCTGACGGCCGAAACGGATTGCGAGATCGCCGTCTGCACCGCGCCGGCCGAGGGCAAGCTGCCGGCGCGCGTGATCCGTCCCGACCAGGTCGGGCAGGAAACGCGCGGCAAGGGAACCAACACACGTCACGTGCGCAATATCCTGCCTGAAACCGAGCCGGCGGAAAGCCTGCTGGTGGTGGAGGTGATCACGCCGTCCGGGCACTGGTCGAGCTATCCGCCGCACAAGCACGACCGGGACATGCTGCCTCACGAGTCGCTGTTGGAAGAAACCTACTACCATCGCCTCAACCCGCCGAGCGGTTTCGCGCTGCAGCGCGTCTATACGGATGACCGCTCGCTCGACGAGACGCTGGCGGCAAGCAATGGCGACGTGGTGCTCGTGCCGAAAGGGTATCACCCCGTTGGCGCGCCGCACGGCTACGAGCTCTATTATCTGAACGTGATGGCGGGCCCCAAGCGCATCTGGAAGTTTCACAACGATCCCGATCACGAATGGATGGTGGCCTAAGAGTAATTGTCGGCGAAATAGATCTTGTTCGCTGCGAACAATGTGTCACGGCGAGGAACGGAGCTGACCTCACCTCAGCGAAAACGGCTCCAGAGCATCGATCCCAACAGCAGATTCCTCTTTTGGGATCGATCCGATGCTTCTTCTCTCAAACCGCGCAGCGGGTGTATCAGGCGGAGCGGATTTCGGAAGAGCAGTCGTGCCTTTGTCGCATGCATGCGGCATCGGTTCGTCCGGAAAACCGCACCTGCTCCTCAGCGTGCGACTTCGACCTTCAACTGGATCGTATCGGCGGAAATCTCGAGAAGCTCTGCGATCCGCTGACGGGCCTCGTCCAGAATCTCCGCTACGCTCGACGCATTCTGGCCGAGGGACGGAAGTGGACGGCTCGTCTGCCTGCGAGCAGGCGCGCCTTCAGCAGTTTCTCCCTCGCTGTCCAGGAACATGATCCCGTGGTTTCGCCCGTCATACCAGATGATCTGGGCGCGTCGGGCAATCCTCTTTCTCGGAATCTGCAGTTCGAACTCCGCAGGGACCCTGACCGGTTGAGCGAACACGAGTCGCGCGCCGGTATCGGACAGATCCCTGACCGTGCATTCCATGCGGGAGAGGCCATTGTTGTAAACGATGCTGCCCTCGAGCAGCGTTCTGGTGCGAGGGCTGGCGCGACGCTGACCGGATGAATTCATGAGCCCCCCTTGGTCTTGCCCACCTCATCGTAACGGGAGACGGGCTTATGATACGCCTTGGCCGCATCGGCTGGCCGCATCGCCGAACAGGATCAGGACGCATGCCGGGCAAGGGCCGCCGAAGAAGCGAGGATCATGGTAATACAGTTTCAAAACCATTGGCAACCTGGCATGGCAGGGCCTTGGGGAAATCTCGCCGGGTCAAGCTCAAGGATTGGCGGACCAGCCAGCAATGGTGGATGGGCGCTTCTTCTCGGAAATCTCGGCTGAGACGATCGGACGAGGAGAGATCGCGCGGGCCATGCAGATCTGCATATGCAGCTTGCGTGCCTCCTTGATCATGGCCCGATATGATTCCTGGGACGTGTTTCGGGTCCGGTGAATCAATCTCGTTTCCTTATAGCAGGCGTCCCATCGGGCCTCCTGCTCGCCCGCCGTTGCGGATTTTCCATCCTGCGCCCAGGCCTCTCCGGACAGAAGAAAAGCAACGCTCACGGCAACAATCGCAACAGCACGCATCTTTATGCTCCCTAGCCTGGAGCTTAAACCGTGAGCCGCCTGATTGTTGCCCCTCTCAGAGGATCCTAAGAACTACCTCCTAGGCTCTTTCGGCGCTTGACCATGGAACGGGACAATAGCTCGGACGGAAGGGAGTATCCCGGAAGAGACTGGAGGTTAGATATGTCGCTGTGAGAAACGATACGTCGGCTCGGCCATTGGCAGGAGTTCGAAGAGCTGGCCTTGGGGAAAATCTATTGAATTTCAGCGATTTAGAAGTGGCGCACCCGACACGATTCGAACGTGTGACCTTTGCCTTCGGAGGGCAACGCTCTATCCAGCTGAGCTACGGGTGCTTGAGGCGACAGGCCTGATCTCTTCCCTACCTGATTAGAAGCTCCAAGACAACCTCTGACGAGGAAGCTACCTCAGCGGCTCCCTCGCCCGATACTGGCGCTACGCCTCGCGCGCCGCCCGCTGGCGTACGACATAGCCCACGGCCAGCACGAGGAGCGCTCCGAGAATCGCCGTCGGAATCTCAGCCTTGTGGCTGAAATTCTCTCCAAGCTGACTCACAAGCCACGGATCGGAAATCAGCATCTCGCCCGCAACCCAGCCCAGGAGGGCCGCCCCGGCCCAGACCAGAAATGGCAAGCGGTCCAGAAGCATCATGATGAGGGCCGCTCCAGCCACGATGAGCGGGATCGAGATCGCCAACCCGAGGATGAGCAGGAATGTCGAGTCCTGGGCGACAGCTGCGATGGCCAGGACATTGTCGAGGCTCATGACGGCATCGGCGACCGCGATCGTCCAGACGGCATGTAGAAGACGATCCGTCTCCTTTACCGACCCTTCGTCGTCCTCTCCCCCGAGCAACTTCACGGCGATCCAGAGAAGGAGCAGACCGCCAATGATCTTGAGGAAGGGGGTCGACAGGAGCGCTGCGACGATCACGGTAAAGATGATTCGCAGGCCAACCGCGACGGCAGACCCAAGAATCATTCCGAGACGGCGTTTGTCCTGCGGGAGACCGCGGCACGCCAACGCGATGACCACGGCATTGTCGCCGGAGAGGATGACATTGATCCAGATAATGCCGAGAACTTTGAGAATTTGAGGGAGAAAGGCTTCCATAGCGAAAACTTGCTGAATGCTCGAAGAGCAAAGAACCGATGATCCCGCGGGCCAGACAGACCAGCTGTCATCAATGACGCCGGCGGTTCAAACGGTTCGGGGAAGAGACGGCTGCGCTCCAGTCAGGAGGCGCATGCGAGCGACCGGCGGCCGTTGAAACGGCACGTCCGGGTGAGTTCAGGCAGCGAGAGCCGGAGGCCCCGTTGCGCGCCAAGCCTCAAGGAGATCGAGGATCAGAAGTGCATCCGGCAGGCCGCGGGTGAATACCCGCCCCCGCACGCCGGCAATCGAACGAAAGACCGCGAGGGGGAATGGCTCGTCCCCATCGCTCCATCGATCCCGAAATGTCTCCTGGTCGCGCTCGCCACTGTCGGAGAGATCCGTAAAGGACAGAGCCTCCTCGACCTGGGGCAGGAAAGGGCTCTCCAGCGCATTCCCGTCGGCAGGAAGCCATGCCAGGAGCAGCAGCCCCAGCAATGCCTGCGCGATGAAACGGAAAATGCGGGGCTGGGCCAATACTTTATCCAGCTGAGCTAAGGGGCTTGAGGCACTCGGCCTAGTCTAGACCTAGCCGATCAGTAACCCACGGGCAACCTGGGAAAAATTTATCCTTTGTGCCCTTTCGCGGGTGGCAGGATCAGACACAGATCGGCCTCGGTCAGGAGCCTGTATTGCCCAGGCTCGAGATCCGCGGGCAGATCCAGGTCCCCGATCCTGTCGCGATGCAGAGCCGTCACGTGATTGCCCAAAGCCGCGAACATCCGGCGGACCTGATGGTAGCGTCCTTCAGCAATCGTGAGATGGGCGCTTTGTTCAGACAGCGCTTTCATGGTCGCGGGCAGGAGCGGCTTGTCCTCGCCCTCCAGCATGAGGGTGCCGGAGGCGAAGATCTCGGCCTCGTCTCCTCGCAGGGGGCGTGCGAGAGTGACGAGATAACGCTTTGAAACCTGCGCGCGCGGGGAGATGATCCTGTGCAGCAAGCCCCCGTCATCGGTCATGAGCAGGAGCCCGGAGGTGTCCTTGTCGAGGCGACCGATGGTGGAGATGGCCGGGTCACGACGGCGCCAGCGCTCGGGCAGGAGCCCATAGACCAGAGGGCCCGCCTCCTTATGAGAGCAAGTGACCCCGAGCGGCTTGTGCAGCATCAAGGCGAGGCCCGGCGGCGGGTCGAGGGGCTTGCCGCGAACGAGCATGCGCTCGGGGAGATCGCGTGTGACAGCGATGCGCTCATCCGCGTCGTCCACCGTCTCACCGTCGAGGGTGACGAGGCCGGCATAGACGAGCTGCTGTACCTCGCGGCGCGAACCATAGCCCATATTGGCGAGCAACCGATCGAGGCGGAGCGTGGGTGTCTTGCTCATTTCTGAGCCTCGTAAACTTTATAGCCGCCTGCCTCTGCGTGAAGCGTCACGCGCTTGAACAGGGGCTTCAGCACGCCCTCGTAAGGCAGGTGGCGGTTGGCGACCAGCCAGAGCACACCGCCCGGGCGCAGAGCTTCGGCGGCCTTGCGGATGAAGGTCTGACCCAGGCTCTGGTCCTCGGCCCCGCCATCGTGGAACGGCGGGTTCATCACCACGAAGTCGAGGCCGCCGAGGTGTACGCCTGAGCGCAGATCCGCCCAGCGGATCTCGGCACGCGTGTCTTCGACGTTGCGAGCGGCCATCTCGGTAGCCCGGCGATCGATATCCAGCATCACCAGATGCGTCACTTTGGGCGAGAGGAGAACCGTCTGGGAGAGGGTTCCGACGCCGCAGCCGAAATCGGCTCCCCGGCCGGCCAGTGACGGCAGATGCTGTTGGAGAAGAGCGGTCCCGGGGTCCAAACGATTCCAGCTGAACACGCCCGGCTGTGTCCACACCCGCAATTCCTCATCGAAGCGCGGCGCTCCCTCGGAAATGGCGTCGTCGATTCCTGTAAGCCGTGCGGGCCTCTCAGCGGAGCAGATGCGGTAGTGCCGGCGGGACTCTTCGCTGATCGAACAGCCGAAGGCCTTCAACTCCTTGGCGAGCCGTGAGCCGCCCTTGTCCTTGGGCGCGAGAGCCGTGAGAACGCCGCCGGGAGCGAGCGCCCGCAGCGCCAGTGCGGTGGTGTAGCGCCGCTCGACGGTTCCGGGAGGTGCAAGCAGCACCATCTCCGTCAAGGCCCCTTCAGCCTGATCCTCCAGCTTTCCCGAGCCGGGAACAAGGGGGGAAAACTGGATGCTGTTTGCGGGCGCTTCGGCCAATTCCGCCGGAGGCGTTCCATAGACGCCGGTCGATATCATGTCTTGCAAAGCTGCTCGGTCCACGCTGAACGAGCCGTGTTCTTATTACGCCGCAGCCCGAAAGGTAAGCCTCGAACGGCCCCGGCGGGATGGGCCAGCGGCCCGGGGGCCTTACGGCCCATGAAAGTCACTGCCGCGATCAGTTGAGAGACATGGCCCGAGGCATGGTATGGGCCTTGATCGGCAGAGTATGCTCGACTTCCGCATCGATCTGCTGGTCGATGATTTCGGCCAGCACCATCGTGTCGTCGTCCCCCATGGCGCTGGCCGGGTAGATCTGGAACTCGCTGTTGCTCTCGACAACGACCGCGTCCCTCCCGAACCGCAGCACGCAATTGGTCTGGCGCATGAGCCATTCCGGCACCAGATCGCCGGCCTCGAACGTCCAAGTCTTTTCGGACATCTTTCCTCTTCTCTGGGCTGAGATGCTCAGCCGATGCGGTTTATCGGCGACGAAACTGCGGGCGACGCGCCGCAGGGCGGGGGCCGCCTGATCCGCTGTCCTTGTGACGGAAAATGAGCCGGCCCTTATCGAGATCGTAGGGCGACATCTCGACAGTGACACGGTCCCCTGCAAGGGTCTTGATCCGATTCTTCTTCATCTTGCCGGCCGTGTAGGCGACGATCTCGTGGCCGCTCTCCAGCTTCACGCGGTAACGGGAATCCGGCAGGATCTCGATGACTTCGCCCTCGAATGTGATCAGTTCTTCTTTGGCCATAGAGACATTCCTTTCATCGAAACAAAAAAGCCGCTCCCGAAGGGCGGCTTTGACGGGCAGCGTGACGTACACGCTGCCCGATAAAGAGGCTGGAATTAAGCCGTCTGGATGTTGTTGACGGCGACCTTGCCGGAACGACGGTCTTCAGCCGTGTCGAAGGACACCTTCTGACCTTCGCGAAGGCCGCGGATGCCGGCGCGCTCGAGCGCGGTGGCGTGGACGAACACGTCCTTGTCGCCGTTGTCCGGCTGAATGAAGCCGAAGCCTTTTTGGTCGTTGTAGAACTTAACGGTTCCCGTAATCATGGAAGCATCCTTGGTTTATGCATCAGTGCACGTGAGCCAGCGCGCGCAAAAGCACGAGCGCTCGCTCGGTTCGTCGATGTTTGGAAGAGTGTCTGAACGTGCGCCTGGCATGCCAAGGCGAAACAGCCCGATTGTCCGGCCAAATGTCGATAAGAAATACTTAGAGCCGTCATCGACCGATTACAAGGCCTCCGACGAAAGTAATCTGGATCAGGCCGACCTCCGCAGAGACAAAACCCTGGCTGTACGCCGGAAAACTACTCCTGAATTTTCCAAGATCGCCCCGTAAATCACGGTGATCTTCGCCTCGATCCGTGCCTTAGCGGCAGATGATCTTGGCGCTCGGGCAATAGGATATGTAGGCCGGGGTCGGACAGTAGGTCTGCGAGAAGGTCTCCGTGATGGTGCAGGTCACATGCACGCGGTAGCCCCGCTGCGGCACGCCGACGGCTTCGTGCAGCACGGAATAGCCGAGCCCCTGATCCGCCAATCGCGCGATGGCTCGCTCCGGCACGACCGGCGCGATCCGGGTCACGCGAGCGGTTCTGGTCACTGTCATTTGCGCCATGTCGGCCGCCTGGGCCTCCTGGGCCAGGAGACCCGCCACGAGCACAATACCTGCTGCCTGGAGCTTCATTTCACGTTCCTCGCCATCCGACACGGCCAACCGCAAAGCCTGTGAAAGAATAAATGCCGTCAGGGCCGTTCGGATCCAGCGAGGTCCTGCGCCCTGTTCACGGAGCGCCGGGAATCGTGCCGCTTTAAACAAGAAGTAGGATGTTGTGCGCAATAACCCTTCCGAAGCGTCGTGAAGTGAACAGAATAACATGCATCACATCCACCTTGCCGAGGGGTTGCGGCTCCGTTTTCCAGCCCGCAGCGTCGATTTCGCCCAGGGCGTCGAGGTTGGCATGCTGGCCGTGCTGATGAGCCAAGAGGTCTCCGAATTCAGCCGCCGCATCTCGAAAGCCAACCTGGGCCAGGTCCGTGCCGTGGCAGAACAGTTCGGCTACCGCGTGATCGAGGGCGGAATCGTGGAGGATTGGGTCGAGCTCACCTTCTACGGCCGCGCCGCCCGCCCACGCCTGCGGGTCGTGCACTCGGGCGCCTGAAGGGTCAGCCCCTGCCGCGCGCCTGCAGCATGCGGACCCGCTCCCGATAGGCCGTATAGAGGCCGCTCGCCGCGATGATGCAGGCACCCACGATCGTCCAGCTATCCGGCAATGCGCTGAAGACCAGATAGCCGAGCCCTCCCGCCCAGATCAGCTGCACATAGGAAAACGGCGCGATCACGGATGCATTGCCGTAGCGGTAGGCAAGCACGACGAGCCACTGGCCGACCGAGAAGAGCAATCCCATGAGAATGCCGAATCCGACCTCGGTGGCCGTCGGTGTAACCCAGTTGAAGGGAAGCAGGGCGAGCAGGCCAAGGCAGCCCAGCACGGCCGAATAGGCAAGGGTCGTCAGCGGATGATCGCTGCCGCTCATCTTGCGCGTCACCACCGCACCTGCGGCCCAGCTCGTGGCGCCGAGCAGAGGCAGCAGCGCCGTGGCCTGGAACGCATCGGTGCCGGGGCGGATGACGACCAGAACGCCACTGAGACCGACAAGAGCGGCCAGCCAGCGCCGCCAGCCGACCGTCTCGCCCAGGAACAGGATCGACAACGCCATGATCAGGATGGGCGAGATGAAGTAGATCGCCGTCGATTCGGCGACCGGCAGATAGCGCAGCCCTTGGGTAAAGAACAACGTCGAGCCGATGATCCCCAGGCTTCGCAGCACCTGGAGACCAGGACGCTTGGCCCGAAACAAGGCTCCGCCCCCCTTGAGAACGACCATCGGAACGACGATGCAGGCGAAGGTCGCGTAACGGATCCAGGCGATCTCGACCGCGGGCAATGTGGCGGCCAGGTATTTGGTGATGACATCGCACAGGGAGAAGAAGACGGTCGATGCCACGAGAAGCAGAATGCCTCGGACCGGAGATTGAGCCTGCACATGCAAGGGCTCGTCAGCGATCTCGGACGGCGTCACGCTTGCGGCGACCTTGGAAGCAACGGGCATGGAGAGCTCAAAAAAGAGGCCCGCACGCGTGCGCTGCGAGCCTGGAGGTAACATGCCGCCCACTAGAGGTTCATCCTGCCGGAATGAGAAGTGCAAAGACGACACCGGCACTATGCTCCCGATGAATGGGCCTGAGACAGGCGCTCAGCAAGCCCAATGCACTCATGATTTACCCGATTTGGTCAGGCTATTTTTCACATCATTGCCAATACAATATAACTATACCCAATACAATATAACTATACAATGAATGCATGTTCAGAAATCCGATTGTTGTGATTGGAAGATCAACAACAATGAAGGTCTCATTGTTGCCCCATTAGCCTTCATTTTGCGCATCCTCCAATAACAACAAGGGGATGCATTGTGGATCAACGCAAGGCAACACTCAAACTCGCTGCCGTTCTTCTTTCTGCTATCGCTGTCGCACCCGCCACCTTGGCGCAGGCGCAGCCGGCGAAATCCTCCAGCAAGGTCGTTCAGAGCGGCCGCGCTTCCTGGTACGGCCCCGGCTTCCACGGGCGCCGGACCGCAAGCGGCGAAACCTTCAATACCAATGACTTGACCGCCGCTCACCGCACCCTGCCCTTTGGCACGCGGGTGCGAGTCGTCAACAAGCGCACCGGAAAATCCGTGGTGGTGCGCATCAACGACCGGGGCCCTTACGCGCATGGGCGCGTCATCGATCTTTCCCGCGCTTCGGCCCAGGCCATCGGCCTGTCAGGCATTGCCTCCGTCACTGTCGCGGAACTCTGATCGCCCTTTCTCCAACCTGGCGACCGATGGAACTTGGAACCGTCCAGCCCGCTTTTACCCAGTCACCGTTTCTGACTGAGAGAAAGCTGTTCGGACAATTCCATGCAGAAGGCCCGGTTTCTGACAACGACGCTGTCCATCGCCGCATTGCTGTGCCCGGGCGGCCCGATGGCTTATGCCCAAGAGGCAAGGCCATGGGTCGACCCGCCGGCGGCCGGCAGCGCCGCGCCTGTGCCCAAGCCACCCGCCCAACCGTCCCAATCGTCTCAGTCTCCCAAGCTCCCCATCGTCTCGCCGGGTCCGGAGACGCAGCCGCTGCAGGCCGCCCCGCAACCTTCGCCACAGACACAAGCGGAGCCGCGCACGAAAGCGGCTGAACCGCAGTCACAGCCGCGACCCGAGCCACGCCATTCGAGGGCGGATGCGGCCAAGAACTTCGCTATCGATTACCTGGCTTCATGGTCGGCACGGAACGATGTGGCGCTCGACGCCACGGCCGAGCTTTATGCGCCCCGGGTTCTCTTCCATGGGCGAACCATGAGCCTCGAGCGGCTGTTCAAGGAAAAGCAGCGCTTTGCCCGGCGATGGCCCCAGCGCGATTACCGTCCCCGTCAGGACGCGATCGGCGCCGATTGTAACCCGGCCGGCACGGTCTGCACCGTGCATACGGTCTTCGACTATACCGCCACCAACCCGAAGCGGCGCCGGACATCGGAAGGATCGGGCGCGCTTCAGCTTGTCGTAGAGTTCATCGGCGAAAAGCCGGTGATCGTCGCGGAGCACAGCACCCTGCTCAAACAGACCCGCAAGCGTACGCTTGCTTTGGAGGGAAACTCGAATGAGTGATGTCGCGTCTCATCACGAGACTTCCAGAGATCTGGGCAACACTCCGGTCGGCAATGCCGTGCAGATGAGGGAGCAAATGCGCGCGCTCATCCATGCGGAGATTGAAAAGCTCAATCCCACCGACGATGCGCGGCGGGCTTTGGAGCTCATTATTGAATCGTCCTTGCGCCCCTCGCGGGTCGATGGGGAGCTTCGGCTCACGGTGATCGATTCCGCGGGGCAGCCGCGCACGGCGGAAAAGAATGGAGAGCAGGTTCCATTAACCTTGCAAGATCTGATTGCCGAATTGCGCTCGGCCCATCCGGTTCTCTTCAAAGGGCAGCCCGCGCCGAACCCGGCTATCGCCGCGACGGCATCGGCTCCGATGCATCACCCATCACCGTCCGATGAGCGGGACGGAAAACGGGACTGGCTGAAGCTCGATCCCGGCGAACCGGAACCTGAAAACACGCCGGGACCATCGCTCGCAACGCATGCGCTCGCCCGTTGGCGCAAAGGAAAAGTTCGTTTCCATAGCTGGTCCAAGAGGATGTCCCGCACCTTGGCGAGTACCGGCACGGTAGCGAGCGCTCGCAGGGGAGTCGCCACTTCCCTTGAGGATTCCAAGAATCGCGCTCAGGCGTTCTTCGACAATCTGCAGGACAAGCCCGTATCTCGTCGCCCCGGTTTCGCCCTGGGTCTCGTCGCGGCGGTTCTGCTGCTCCTCGGCTTCGGCGCTTTCCTGCTCCTTCGTCCCGGCAACGTTACGCAAGCGAGTATCGATGAACCGTCGGAAACGGGCGCTCTGGCCTCCAGCCAGGTTGCAACAGCACAGCCTCCCACGACCCGGTCGTCCGGCGGACATACCCTGCGCGGCGTGCCGGACGTGATCGATACGGCCACCTTGTCCCTGGAGGGTGAAGTCGTTCGCCTGTTTGGGGTGGAATGGGCCCCTGGCGCCGGCAAGCCTGAAGACCTGACGAATTACCTTCAAGGCCGCGAGGTCACCTGCGATCCCACCGGCGGCGCCGATACCTACCGCTGCCGGGTCGGCGAGCAGGATCTATCCCGCGTTATTCTGTTCAATGGCGGCGGGCAGCCCACCGCAGAGGCCACGCCGGAACTCAAGGCTGCGGCGGACAAAGCACGCGAAGCGAAGATCGGCGTGTGGAGCAAACAACCATAAGCGAAACGGCCCTCTGCTGGCAGAGGGCCGTCCGTTTGTCGTGAGACGTCCGTCAGCGTGCGCCGACAGGCGCTGGAATCTCGACTTCGATCTCGAGCGTGGAGATGTCCGCATCGCGGTTCATCTTCACTTGGACGTTGTCGTGCTCGACCATCACGTGGCGGCGGACGACGGCGAGGATTTCCTCGCGCAGCTTCGCCACCAGATCGGGCTGCCCGCCGACGACGCCACGCTCATGTGCCAGCAGGATCTGCAGGCGCTCGCGCGCGACAGGCGCTGAGGACCGGCGGTTGAAGAAACTCATGAGGCTCATGCAGCCCTCCGTCCGAACAATTTACCGAACAGGCCCTTCTTGTCGCTCGGGATCGTCATCTCGAGGGTCTCGCCCTTGAGGCGACGTGCGGCGTCAAAATAAGCACGGCCTGGCGCGCTCGCGGGATTGTTGAGAGTCACCGGCGAGCCCATGTTGGAAGCCTTGAGAACCTCTTCGCTTTCCGGGATGATTCCGATGAGCGGAATGGAGAGGATCTCCAGAACGTCTTCGACTTTGAGCATCTCGCCGCGCTCGGCGCGCACGGGATCGTAGCGGGTCAGCAGCAGGTGCTTCTCGATGCGGTCGCCGTTCTCCGCCTTCTCGGTCTTCGAATCGAGGAGGCCGATGATTCGGTCGGAGTCGCGCACCGAGGATACTTCCGGATTGGTGACCACGACCGCCACATCCGCGTGACGCATGGCCATGGTCGCGCCACGCTCAATTCCGGCGGGGCTGTCGCAGATGATCCAGTCGAATTTCTCGCGCAGCTCGCCGAGAACGCGGGCCACGCCCTCTTCCGTCAGGGCATCCTTGTCACGGGTCTGCGACGCAGGAAGCAGAGACAGGTTCTCGATCCGCTTGTCGCGGATGAGGGCCTGCGAGAGCTTCGCATCGCCCTGCACGACATTGATGAGATCGAACACCACGCGGCGCTCCGCGCCCATGACGAGATCGAGATTGCGCAGGCCGACGTCGAAGTCGATGACGACGACCTTGTCGCCGCCATGCGCCAGCGCCGCGCCCAGAGCTGCCGAGGACGTTGTCTTGCCAACGCCACCTTTGCCGGATGTTACGACCAAGACTTTGGCCATTGTCGTCTCTCTTTCTCTCTATCAATCCAGGGTTTGCAGGATGATCGAATCGCCATCCAGGTTCACCTGGATGGGTTGACCGTGGAATTTTGAGCCGAGGTCATCGGCAGTCTTGTAGAGACCGTCGATGGCGATCAGCTCGGCCTCGAACTTTCTGCAGAAGATGCGGGCGCGGGAATTGCCTGTGCAGCCCGCGATGGCGCGGCCGCGCAATGCGCCGTAAATGTGGATGGAGCCGCCCGCCACAATCTCCGCGCCCGAAGCGACGGAGCCGAGTACCGTCACGTCGCCCTCCGGGTGAAGGATCGACTGGCCCGAACGCACGGATCCTTCGATCATCAGCGACTTTTCGGCGGACGGCTGATACTCGAGCGAGGATACGGCGGCAACCGCCGCGTCGGCGGCATCGACCCCATCCGGTATGTCGATCTCGCCCGCAGGCTTGCCGCCGGTGATCTGCTGCGGCATGTCCGGCTCGACATTCTCAGGCGCGGCGCCCTCTAGGCCGACGATGCGGATATTGCGCATCTTGAACGCGGCCAGGAGAAACTTCAGCTCGGACTTGGAGGGCTTGAGATTCGAAACGTCGGCAATGATCGGACGTCCGGAGAAAAATCCGGGCGAACGCTTCGATACGGCGTCGAGGTCCTCGAGCCAGTCCCTCAGCGGCACTTCAGGCGCGAGGACCAGGGCCATGAAGGACCTGCCACGAAAGCGAAGAGCGGGACGGGGGCGAACGGCGATGGTCACGGGAGTTCAAATTCCTTTAATACCCCCCGATTTCGAACGCTTATGGTTAATGGACCGTTAAGACTTCCCCGCCTTGCTAACAATTTTTCAGTAGCCGCGCGGAAAAGCTCGCCTGCACCTAGGGGTATGACATGACATTCCGTTAAGGAATTGAACCGCGAGAGAGGAATATAAAGATAAAAAGTATTACTTTATGGCTATTCTCTATCACTTCTTGAGTATTAATCCGGGCTTAAAACACAATTGACCGAGAATTCAACGAGCATACGATCCAAATTCGTTCGTTGAGCTTCTCAGATTCAACAAGACTATTTTCACAATACTGAATTGTTAAGCAGAACGATTGAGACGTTAAAACAGCCAAAGGCGGGCCCAGGGAGGACGACGAATGGCGGGTCGGGTTCATGACTTTTTATCCCTCACTCCTTTGATTCGGCGGGCATTTCAGGCAACGATCGTTGCGGCCGGACTTCTCTCGATCATGACAGGCGTCTCCGCGCAGACAGCCTCGGGCTTCAGCGCATCCCGTGCCAACAAGGGCACTCTGGGGGTCATCTCGGGCGGCGCCGACGGCACCTATATCCGAATTGCCGCGGACCTCGCGAACGTGCTCGACAACGACGATCTGCGCGTCTTACCCATGATCGGGCGTGGATCGCTGCAGAACCTGAAGGACATCATGTTTCTGCGCGGTGTGGACATCGGCATCGTGCAGATGGATGCCCGCGAGCAACTGAAGGCCGAGAACCTCCAGAATGACGCGACCCAACGCCTGCGCTTCATCGCGCGGCTCTACAACGAAGAGGTCCACCTTATCGCCAGCCGCGACATCCTGGATATTCGGCAGCTCGACGGAAAGAAGGTCAATATCGACAAGGCGGGAAGCGGCACCAACCTGACCGCGCGCCTCATCTTCGAGAAGCTCGGGATCAAGCCGGAATTAACGACCTTCGATCAGGCATCGTCCTATGCGAAGCTCAAGTCCGGGGAGATTGAGGCTGCTCTCTACGTCGCAGGGCGTCCGGTTCGCGCCATTGCGGAATTCCAGACCGACGGGCGCTTTCATCTTCTGTCGATCCCTTTCGAGGGCGAAATCGCCGATTCCTATTTTCCCGCCCGATTCGAGAACACGGATTATCCGCAGCTCGTGGAGCAGGATAAACCCGTCGATACTTTGGCGGTCGGCAGTCTGCTCGCTGTCTACAACTGGCCCGAGAATACCGACCGGTATAATCGCGTGAAGCGCTTCGTGGATGCGTTCTTCTCCCGGTTCGACGAATTCCTCCAGCCTGGTCATCATCCGAAATGGAAGGAAGTCAACCTCGCCGCCGATGTTCCTGGCTGGCAACGCATCAGGGCTGCGCAGGATTGGCTCGACCGCGCAGGCACCGCCGGCCATTCGTCGCCGGAGATGCAATCCTTCGAAACTTTCATGCAGAGCAAGGGTGTGACGGTCTCGAAAGAACAGCGGGAGGCTCTCTTCCGAGACTTCCTGGCTTGGCGAAACGACCGCCAGAAGGCGGCCCGCAGGATCACCCGACAGGAATAGCCATTCCTGGAGGCACGACAGACAGGACCGATCCCGAAGGCCGCATCAGCCTTCGGGCACTGCCCGAGGAGGTCCGACATGAATCAGCGATATCGTTCTCGCTCTCCGAACCCTTGTACCGAATGGCTGGCGATCTCATTGATCGGCCTCTCGCTTGCAGGCCCGGCTTGCGCGGAGAATCTTCCGGCCAGTGGCATCGATCCTTCCGCAAGTGGCAGCGCGGTGATCGGAGCAGAAGGAGTGGACGACCTGTCCGTCCTACTTCCCATCCTGGTGACATCCGCTGAGCAGAAGCGCCTTGCGGCAGATCTTCGCGACGCCATCGAACACGGCAACCTGAAGCAAGCGGAAAGCAATCTGACTGCGGCGATCGAGACCGGCACTCTCGCCATTGCCTTGGTGAATAGCCTGCGGGATCCCAACCTGCTTTCAACCTTGCGAGGTCTTGACCTTCAAATCGTCCGGTTGCCGGGCGACGCTCCTGTGGAAGGAAACGTGCCTGCCCAGGCAGCCGCAGCCAATCTGGCGCAGCTTCAGGAAGCCCTGGATCATGAGCAGTCCTATAGCGGCATGGTCACGCGGACGCTGAGCGATCTCATGGAGCGGTACAACGTGCTCGCATCCGGTGCTGATACGGAATCTCCCGCCGTACTCAAGGTGTCCGAGTTGCAGAACGACCTGCAGCACGAGCAGCGGCAGCGTGAGACGATTGCGCAGGAGCTCGCAAGCCTTCAGGCGGATTATCGGACGCTTCAAGCGGCCAAGGAGGCGAGCAGCTCGTCGATGTCACGGGAGGTTTCGGATCTGGAAGCTCGGCTGCAGCAAGAGCACCAACGCAGTGAAGAGGCCGAACGCCAACTCGCCAGCGCGCGGGAGGAGGCGCGCAGCCTCCTCGCCTTTAAAGACGGTGAGATCAAGGACAGAGAGGCGAAATCGGCGGCTCGCATCGCTGAGCTGGAAGATGTCCTGTCACAGGCTCAGGCCAGGGCCGACGAGTTCGCGCGCAGGCTCTCCGATGCGACCGAGGCCCTGCATGCGATCCAGGAGGCGAATGAACGCAAGCCGGTCGCGCTGGTGCTGCAATCTGCGCCCGTCGAACCAAGGACAAACACGGTCATTCTGCAGGCAGCGGCTTCTGAACCAGCCCCCACCGCTCCGCCCCCCAAGCAGGTCGGCGCCGCCCCTCGTAACGGCGCGCCTTCTGCGCAAGAGGGCGCTCTGATCGAGGTCGCACGACTTCCCGAGAGTATCCGCCCCCTGTCGGCGAGCGCCACGCCCGATGTCGCTTCCGTCCTGACCGGGACGAAGCCGGTCCCGGAGGTCAAGGCGAGCGCTCCCCCACAGACCGTCGCGCCGGATGACCGCCTGGCGAACCGCGCAGACGAACTCTTCCGCAAAGGCGATGTGAGCGGCGCCCGCCTCCTGCTCGAGCGATCGCTGAAGAACGGCAATGCACGGGCGGCCTTCCTGCTTGCCGAGACCTTCGACCCCCGTGTTCTGTCGGAGCTTGGAGTCAGGGGCCTTCGTGGAGATCCGGGAAAGGCGCGGGAATTCTATACGAGAGCCCAAGCGCTCGGAATGCCACAAGCCGCCGAACGCCTGGAGACATTGAAATGAAGCAGCAAAAAGGGAGATAACCGAACGGACTTCCGGGGCGCCCTCAGAAGGGCACCCACTCGCCGTTCTCGGTCAGCGATTCGACGGCTCGCTCCAAAGCGGTGCCGGCATCCAGAAGCTGCTGGGCGGTCTGCTGGATTCGCAGAGAGGGGCCGGGAAGGGCCGCCACATGCTCCGTCATCTCGCGCACGCGCTCGACCAAGTCGATGAGATCCGCGGCCAATGCCGCTCGCTCCTCCGCCTCCGAATGGGCGGGTCTGGCCTGTTTCAGGCGTGGGGCGAGAGGGATGACGTTCGACATGTGTTCTAAAATCCGCTTTCGCGGACTGAAGAGCAATGGACGCTCACGTTACGATCCACAGGAAAGCGCCGGTTTTGCAGCCTTAAAGCGCGCCTTTTCGCCGCTTTCGGCCTTCTAGAGCTGCTTCCACTTGTATGGAACCCGCTCTTTTCTTTGCTTTTCCGGAAATTGACGGCGGACTGGATCCACTTCGCCGAAGAATGCTCTAGACCTTCGCCCTATGGGCTCTGGGAGCGCCAGCGTGCTATTTGCCCCATTCCAGCCCCCTTGCCTTTTCCTCACCAGACAGATCGGACCATGGAACTTACCACTGCGGCTCTTCTTGCGGCTTCGGGCCTTGCAGCCGGTCTCGTCAACGCCATCGCCGGCGGCGGAACCTTCTTTACCTTCTCGGCCCTCGTCGCGGCCGGCCTCCCTCCCGTGGTGGCCAATGCCACGAGCGCGGTAGCGGTGACGCCTGCCAATCTGTCGAGCGCCTGGGCCTACCGTCGCGAGCTCGCTGCGAATGCCCGGCGTTTCGCGGCTCTGGGCGTGGTGAGCCTGATCGGCGGTCTGGGCGGCGCCTACATTCTCACCGTCACGAACAATGACGCCTTCCGCCAACTCGTGCCGTGGCTGCTGCTGTTCGCAACCGCGCTCTTCGCCGCGAGCCCGCGCATCGTGGCGCTCGCCCGCCGGATCGGAAAGAGCGAGGGCAAGCATCCCTCCACCCGTGCCTGGGCGACAGGTCTCGCCTTCCAAACGCTCGTCGCCATCTATGGCGGATTCTTCGGTGCCGGAATGGGCATCGTGATGCTGGCGGCGCTCGCGATCACCGAAGGCGACGACTTTCACCTCATCAACTCGGCAAAGCATCTCTGTTCCACGCTGATCCAGCTCGTCGCCGTCGTGCTGTTCATTGCAGCGGGTCTCGTGAGCTGGCCCGAGACCTTCATTGTCGGCGCAGCATCCGTGATCGGCGGCTATCTCGGCGTTGTTTTCGGACGCCGCCTGCCCGCGAACGTGATCCGCTGGCTGGTGATCGGCGTGGGCGCTTCACTGACACTTTATTTCTTCATTCGCTGACGGCGCGTGAAAACGTCGTACGCTGCGCGCTTTTCTTCGAACCTGCCCGATTCACGCCACAACAATCCCGCTTTCTGTCACGGTTCGAATCCATAGCCTTTAAAGGATGATCTCGTGGCTGAAACACAGAAACTTGCAGATCTCAGCAGCACGCAATCGGTGAGCGCTCTCGGCTTGCGCTGGGCCGCCTTGCGCGGCATGCTGAACTCGCCCCTGATCACCGCCGAGGAACAGCGGGCGCTCCGCGACGAGTTGCTGGTCGAGCTCGCCACTGTCGAGCAGGATTTCAGCACCCTGCAGTCCCGTAGCCCGATGGAGATCTCGGCAAAGGTCGACATCGCGAAATCCGCACTGCGGGACAAGATCGACACGAGCGAGTTGTGGATGATCGATCTCCTCGAGAGCATCCAAGCGGATCTTTCGAATGTCACGACCGCTCCCAAGAACGGACCGGTTCAAGCGACACGCCCGCCGGTCAATCTCTCCCGCACGCATCCGCAACGGGCAGAGGACGGCGAGATGCCGGAGGCCAGCACGCCGTCTGCCGCATAAAGCGCATTGGTAGATCGAACGCCGCGTCCGACCGAAAAACCGGGCGCGGCGTTTGCTTGCAACCTTCTACACGAGCCCGGGATCGATCGTGCTCTTGCGCTCCAGCCATTCAGGCACGGGCAAATTCTTTCCGCGCAGGAAAGAGGGGTTGAAGAGCTTCGACTGGTAGCGCGTGCCGTAATCGCAAAGCACGGTCACGACCGTATGCCCAGGACCGAGATGGCGCGCGAGGCGGATCGCTCCTGCAACATTGATGCCCGAGGATCCGCCGAGGCACAGGCCTTCATGCTCCAACAGATCGAAAATGATCGGTAGCGCCTCCTCGTCGGGAATCTGGAACGCCACATCGATGGGCGCGCCCTCCAGGTTCTTCGTCACCCGGCCCTGGCCGATGCCCTCGGTGATCGACGTACCGGTTGCCTTGAGTTCGCCCGTGTTGACCCAGCTCGCGATGGCGGAGCCCATCGGATCCGCGAGCGCGACCGTGATCTTCGGATTGCGCTCCTTCAATGCCATGCCGACGCCGGCGAGCGTTCCACCCGTGCCGACCGCGCTGACGAACCCGTCGACCTTGCCCTCGGTCTGGTCCCAGATCTCCGGCCCGGTCGTTTCGATATGCGCCTGGCGGTTCGCCACGTTGTCGAACTGATTGGCCCAGATGGCTCCATTGGGCTCCGTCGCGGCGAGGCGCTCCGCCAAACGGCCCGACACCTTCACGTAATTGTTGGGATTGGCATAAGGAACCGCGGGCACTTCGATGAGTTCGGCGCCCGCGAGGCGCAGCATGTCCTTTTTCTCCTGGCTCTGCGTCTCAGGGATCACGATGACCGTTCTGAAGCCCATGGCATTGGCGACCAGGGCCAGCCCGATGCCTGTATTGCCTGCGGTTCCTTCCACAATCACGCCGCCGGGTTTCAGCAGCCCGCGCTTCACCGCATCCTGAATGATGAAGAGGGCCGCCCGATCCTTCACCGATTGTCCCGGGTTCATGAACTCGGCCTTGCCGAGAATGGTGCATCCGGTGAGTTCGGAGGCGCGGCGGAGTTTGATGAGCGGAGTATGACCGATAGCGGCGGGGACGTCGGGCTTGATGGACATAGTTGCGATCGCTCCTTGCGATTTGAGGCAGAGAAGCGGACTGCGGATGAGCAGTCGCGATCAAAGCCTAATTCACATCATAAATCTGATAATATCTTTCATTATACACATATTGACGTTCTTTAAAAAGAACCACATGTTCAATTTCCAGGTCGCGAGATCCCTGTCCATCTTCCATTGACATAGCAAGGAAATTCCCATGTCCAGCTCTGCCGTGGCTTCGCCGCTTCCCGCAGGAAATCGCGCGAGCTTGGCCATCAATGCGCCAGCCTCGCTGGCCGCCACAGCCGGTATCCTCGGCGGAGCGGCGCTCCTCGGAACCGTCGTTGCCCCCAAGCAGGCCGCGCTCTACGTGCTCGGCGCTGCGCTCGGTCTGCTGCTCTATCACGCCGCCTTCGGCTTTACCTCCGCTTGGCGCGTCTTCATCGCGGATCGGCGCGGCGAAGGTCTTCGGGCCCAGATGGTGATGCTGGCGATCACTTCCATTCTCTTCTTTCCAGCTCTCGCCGCCGGAACCCTCTTCGGCCAGCCTGTCGCAGGCAATGTCTCCCCCGCCGGGGTCGGCGTCATCTTCGGCGCCTTCATCTTCGGCGTCGGCATGCAGCTCGGCGGCGGCTGCGCCTCCGGCACGCTTTATACCGTGGGCGGTGGCTCCACCCGCATGCTGATCACGCTCGCAACCTTCATCGCAGGCTCCGCCATCGGCGCGGCGCACCTGCATTGGTGGACGGCGCTGCCGAGCCTGCCGAAGATCTCGATCGTGGAGCTGTGGGGCCCCTGGACCGCGCTAGCCGTGCAACTCGCCGCGTTCGCGCTGATCGCCGCCCTCACGGTAGTGTTCGAGAAGCGCCGCCACGGCAGGCTGGTCGAGGCCAAGCCCTCGCCTCGCCTCGGCCTCGCCCGCTTTCTGCGTGGGCCCTGGCCCATCGTCGCGGGTGCGGTAGCCCTCGCGCTGCTGAATGTCGTCACGCTTTATCTCGCTGGACGTCCGTGGGGTGTCACCTCCGCCTTCGCCCTGTGGGGTTCTAAGATCGCAGCCGCCATCGGCTTCGATGTGGCGAGCTGGCCCTACTGGTCCTCTCCCGCACGTCTGGCCGAGCTCAATGGCAGCATCTTCAACGATATCACCACGGTAATGGATTTCGGCATCATCCTCGGCGCCCTGCTCGCGGCATCGCTCGCCGGGCGCTTCGCACCGGTATGGAAAATCCCGCTGCGCTCCGCCATAGCAGCCGTCGGCGGTGGCCTGCTCCTCGGCTATGGCGCGCGCCTCGCCTATGGCTGCAACATCGGAGCCTATTTCTCCGGCATTGCCTCGGGCAGCCTGCACGGCTGGGTCTGGCTCGCCGCAGCCTTCGCCGGCAATGTGATCGGCACCCGGATGCGTCCGCTCTTCGGGCTTGAAGTGGAGCGGTTGAAGCTCACGGGCTGCTAAGGCCAACTGCTAAGAATAGGAAGGACCTTCCGGTGCAAGCCGGAAGGTCCTTCTGATGAATCAGATGGCAGCCTTGCTCTCGCCGGTCGCATAACCGATGACCTCCTTCACCGTCTCATAAGGCTGAGCGCCAGAGATGAGATACGCCTGCTGACCCGCGCTGACGACCAAGGCGGGAACGCCGGAAATACCGATCTGCCGTGCCAAGTGCTGATCATCGACAACTCTCTGCACATAGCGTCCACTGGCAAGAGCCTCACGGAGATCATCGCGATCCAGTCCGACCGATTGGCCGATATCAAGCAGGGTATCGGCATCGGCGAGATCCCGCCCTTCCTCGAAGAAGGCCTTGAACAGCGCTTTGTTCATGACATCGAGCAGGCCTGCCTCGCGCGCGAATTCGGCCGCTTCATGTGCCTTTCGGCTGCGCGGCTGAACCGGTGGCAGCTTGATGGGCAGGCCCCGATCCTGAGCCATCGGATAGACCGACTGGTTCCACACACGGTGGAGGTATTCCGCATTGGGGTCGAGCGTCGGCTCCGGTTCGGGGCGAAGCTCGAAAGAGCGCCAGTCGATCCGAACCCGGCTGCCAAACTCATTCTGGATCTTCTCGAGGACAGGTCGCTCGAGGTAACAGAAGGGGCAGACATAATCGCTCCAGACCGCAATCTGGATTGTGTTCTCATTCGTCATTGCGGCTCTCCTTGGCGGGTTCGGTGAAGGTTGTCTTGTCCCTTGCTTCCAACGCACCGGGAGATTGTCCTGTGCCTTGGTCACGATGCTTGACCATCTTGACGAGCTCGCCAAGGGCGGCGAAGTCCTGCTTTCGCCCAGACGTCTTTCGCCAGACGAGACCAAGGGTGCGCTTGGGCGGATCGTCAGCGAACGGAATGAGCGCCACCCGCTGACGGTCGACCTCTGTCGCAGCGCACAGCTCCGGCAGAAGCGTAATGCCATGGCCTGCGGCCACCATCTGCATGATGGTCGTGAGCGATGCCGCGCCAAGCGCCTTTCGCGCTTGCATGTTGGCGATATGGCAAAAATGAAGCGCCTGATCGCGCAGGCAATGCCCCTCTTCCAAGAGCAGAAGACGCTCCTGCCCGATACGCTCATGCAGATCGTGGGAACTCCATTGCTCCGCCGCCTGCGCCTGCACGGCCACGAGAAAGCGATCGTCGAAAAGAGGCATTCCCTCGAGCTGCGCATTCGGCGCAGGCAGCGCGATCAGCGCCGCGTCGAGATCGCCGCGCAGAAGCTCGTCCAGCAGGATGTCGGTCTGCGTTTCACGGATCTGGAGATCGAGCCTGGGATATTGCCGTGCCACCTCGGTGAGAATTGCCGGGAGGAGATAAGGTGCAACAGAGGGAATGATCCCGAGACGCATGGAGGTGGAGAGCACGCCCTGGTGCTGACATGCCAACTCCGACAATGCACGTACCTGACTGAGGATCGCCTCCGCCCGCTCGGCAACGTCCCGTCCGGCCAGGGTCAGCACGACGGCGTTGCCTCGCCGCTCGACCAGCTCGACCCCGAGCTCCCGCTCCAGTTCCTTGATCTGCATGGAGAGCGCCGGCTGCGTCACCGCGCATTGGTCGGCCGCCATGCCGAAATGCCGCATACGCGCGAGCGCCTCGAAATATCGTAGCTGACGCAGTGTGATCATGATGCCGATAAGAATATCTGATCGGCCGCGGCAATCAATGCGATTGGACGTGATGGGCTTCCGGCGTCATTCTGGCCGCGCACTAGGGGACAACCATGACAAAGACGACAACTCTGACGACTACGGCCGGCGCGCCGATTGCCGACAACCAGAACAGCCTGTCCGCCGGCGAGCGTGGCCCGCTTCTGCTACAGGATTACCAGCTCGTCGAGAAGCTGGCGCACCAGAATCGCGAACGGATCCCCGAGCGCGTGGTGCACGCAAAGGGTTCGGCGGCCTATGGCACGCTGACCATCACCAATGACATCACCCAGTACTCTAAGGCGAAGGTCTTCTCCGAGATCGGTAAGACGACAGAAGTCTTTCTGCGCTTTTCGACCGTGGCCGGTGAGCGCGGCGCCGCGGATGCCGAGCGCGACGTCCGCGGCTTTGCCCTCAAGGTCTACACGGAAGAGGGCAACTGGGACATCGTCGGCAACAACACGCCGGTGTTCTTCATCCGCGACCCGCTGAAGTTCCCGGACTTCATTCGCACCCAGAAGCGCCATCCCTCGACGAATCTGCGCTCACCGACCGCCATGTGGGATTTCTGGTCGCTCAGCCCCGAGAGCCTGCACCAGGTGACGATCCTGTTCTCGGATCGCGGCCTGCCCCAGGGCTACCGCTTCATGCACGGCTTCGGCTCGCACACCTATGCGCTCATCAATGAGGCCGGCGAGCGCTTCTGGGTGAAGTTTCACTTCAAGTCCATGCAGGGCATCAAGACCTGGACGAACCGCGAAGCCGAGGCCGTCGTCGCCAAGGATCGCGAGAGCGCCCAGCGCGATCTCTACGAAGCGATCGAAGGCGGCGATTTCCCGCGCTGGAAGTTCTGCGTGCAGATCATGCCCGAGACGGATGCGGATAAAACCTCGTACAATCCCTTCGACGTTACGAAGGTGTGGCCGCATGCGGAATACCCGCTGATCGAAGTCGGTGTGCTTGAGCTCAGCCGCAATGCTCAGCATTACTTCGCCGAAGTGGAGCAGTCCTCTTTCTCGCCATCCAACATCGTGCCGGGCATCGGCTTCTCGCCCGACAAGATGCTGCAGGGCCGCATCTTCGCCTATGCGGACGCGCACCGCTATCGCGTCGGCACTCATTATGAGGCGCTAACAGTCAACCGTCCGCGCTGCCCGGTCCATCACTATCATGCCGACGGCAGCATGCTGTTCAACATCCCGAACCGGGGCGACGCCTATTACGAGCCGAATTCCTTCAACGGCCCGATGCAGACCGCCCGCGCTGCCGAGCCGCCGCTCAGGATTTCGGGCGATGCCGACCGCTACGATCACCGTGCGGGCAACGACGATTACAAGCAGCCTGGCGACCTCTTCCGCCTCATGACGCCGGAGGAGCAGAACCGGCTCATGGACAATATCGCCGAAGCAATGCAGGGCGTGCCGGAAGAGATCGTGAAGCGCCAGATCGTGCATTTCTACCTCGCCGACAAGGCCTATGGCCTCGGCGTCGCGGAGCGCATGGGTCTGAAGGGCGCCGCAATAGTCCAGGCGGCGGAATAACGAAGAGCCGTAGGGGCAAAGAGAGACGGCCCGGGATCGCTCCCGGGCCGTTATTGTTTTCAGATCAATCCATCGCCCTGCAGGAACGGGTTGGTCTGCCGCTCCTGGCCGATGGTGCTCATGGGGCCATGGCCGCAGATGAAGGCGATGTCGTCGCCGAGCGGCAGAAGCTTGTCTTTGATCGACCTGATCAACGCCTTGCCGTCTCCGCCGGGCAGATCCACGCGACCGACCGAGCCCTGGAACAGCACGTCGCCGACGACGGCGAAGCGCTCATCCTTCGAAACCAGCACAACGCTGCCGGGCGAATGTCCCGGGCAATGCAGAACATCGAGAGTGAGCTCGCCGATGGTCACCGTATCGCCCTCATGAAGCCAGCGGTCCGGCGTGACGGCGCGCGCGGGAATTCCATAAGCCTGTCCCTGCTCGGGGAGGTGCTGAAGCAGGAAGTCGTCCGCCTCATGCGGACCTTCGACCCTCACTCCCAGTTCGTCGCGAAGATCTGCCGCACCCGCCGCATGATCGATGTGACCATGGGTCAGCAAAATCTTCTCCACAGTGACGCCGCTCTGCGCGATGGCGTCGCGGATACGCTCCAGATCCCCGCCCGGATCGATCACCGCCGCCTTCTTGGTCTTCTCACACCACAGCAGCGTGCAGTTCTGCTGAAACGGCGTAACGGGAATGATGGCGGCGCGAACATTGGGCACGGTCTGATCCTTTGATTGTCCATGGACACATATGAGCGGAAGACGCTTCTGGAAAGCCCGGGATCGGGGCGTACCTTCCATTGACCTTCCGTCAGGCAGGTTCACATACTCCCCCCACCGAATCGCAAGGAGAACGAGCATGGAAACCAGGGCCGCAGTAGCGTGGGAGGCAGGCAAGCCTCTGACGATCGAGACGATCCGGCTCGCGGGGCCGCAAGCGGGCGAGGTCCTGGTCGAGGTGATGGCCACCGGCGTGTGCCACACCGACGCCTAC